>NZ_JBXXZH010000076.1:0-37466 GCF_059640475.1 Calothrix sp. CBUCES-K 9914 | reverse complement strand
AGACACCGGAATATAGGCATCTGGTATCATCGCAGGAGGCAGCACGTCTCGCAAATACGATTGTAGCTGCTCTTTCGATAAACCTGCGGAAACTACATAAGCAACTAGCTCTTGGCCAGAAGTATCTTTTTCGCGAACCAACACCACACAGTCGTCAATCAATGGATGATTTAGTAGAGCAGCTTCCACGCAAAGGCGATCCACAATACAAGTATTTAATTGTTGCTTCATACGTGTGCCCCCCATATATAACCCTAAACAAAATGGAAAAGTCGAAAATAAAGGCTTGTAAGGATAAGGATAAGCTAAGAATTTGTTAAGTAATTTTTACTCAAACTAAATAAGCTATCAACATGTTTAGATATTATTACATGTATCTCAAATTACTTTACTTGATTTTTAATTTTGTGTAAATTTACTGAAGGGAAAATAAAGATAACATCAAGACTATAAAATTTTTCCTTATAATATTATATTAAGGTCGGCACTGCCCACCCTTTAAAGGCGGCACCTGAAAGCTTGCAAGTTAAAGCACTACTGGTTCGTGTCATTAATTTTGCAGTGTTGTAGCATAAATCAAAGCACCTGTGAAGTAATATCTTTTTTACTAAAGAGACACGGGGTACACACATCGAGAGAAAGAGAGATTTATTTGGAGGCGCCAAAGAGGTCAAATTTAATGACACAGCCACTATTATATAGATAGAGTTGTTGACGAGCTAACATCCTCACATAATTTGAAATTGCTATGATTACTGCTACTGCTAAACGTTTTACGATAGAAGAATACGAGCGTTTAGCTAAACTCGGATTTTTTAGCGAGAATGAGCGAGTTGAGTTAATTAAAGGAGAAATAATTTCAATGGTTGCTAAGGGTACGCCTCATGCAGTTTGTGAAACACGTCTGGAACGAGAATTAAATAAACTCATTGGAGAACGTGCAACCCTACGCGGGCAGTTACCAATTATTATTCCTGACTTTAGCGAACCAGAACCTGATAGAGTGATTGCCAAAAACCGAGACGATGATTATCTCGATTCTCATCCGACTCCAGAAGATGTACTACTATTAATTGAAATTTCTGATTCCACATTAAAATTTGACCAAGATGTGAAATTACCTATTTATGCAGAAGCAGGTATCAAAGATTATTGGATATTTAATTTAGTTGATATTCATTTAGAAGTATATAGCGAAGCAATACAAGATTTTCAAGGCAAGTTTACTTATCGCCGAAAAGAAATTTTATTACCTAATGAAACAGTTATTCTTCCTTGTTTTCCCGACTTGACGCTTGATTTATCTAAAGTTTTTCCAAGTATATTGAATTAATAATATATGAGACGGCTGAGGACAGCCGTTCCACAAGCTTCTTTTTGCATGTAAAATTAACTTGAACCCTGATTAATATGCAAATTATAGGACGGGCAAGGATGCCCGTTCCACAATCCACAATCCACAATCCTCAATCCTCAATCCTTTTTACAAGAGGTAAGTTAGTTATTTAGGAAGTTTTGTACTATATCTAGGATACGTGCGGAAGCTTGTCCATCACCGAATGGGTTAATTGCGTTTGCCATTGTTTCATACGCAGTGACGTTTGCTAGTAATTCGGCTGCATTTGTAACAATGTTGTTTGTGTCTGTACCTATGAGTTTGGCTGTTCCTGCTGTTACTGCTTCCGGACGTTCGGTTGTTTCTCGCAGTACTAAAACTGGTTTACCAAGACTTGGCGCCTCTTCTTGTAATCCACCTGAGTCTGTTAATAGTAAATATGAGCGCATTATTGCTCCAACTAGTTCGGCGTAGTCGAGTGGCTCTGTTAAAAATATACGTGGATGATTGCCGAGTAATGCTTGTAATGGTTCACGAACTGTAGGGTTACGGTGTAGAGGAAGCAACAAGGCTGTGTCAGGGAATTTATCTAAGATTTTTAAAAATCCTTGGGCTATGTCCTGCAATGGTTCTCCCCAATTTTCACGACGATGAACTGTTGCTAGGAGGACGCGGTATTTCTCCCACTCTAAACCAGGTATATTACAAGGTGGTTGCTTTGCTGCCACATCTAAGAGCGCATCGATTACTGTATTCCCAGTTAAATGTATTTTTCCTAATACACTTGAACGCTGTAAGTTTTCTACTGCTAAACTTGTTGGTGCAAAGTGCAACTGCGTAATTTGCGATATCAGGCGCCTATTTGCCTCTTCTGGATAAGGGTTATATAACTCGTCAGTTCTCAACCCAGCTTCAACGTGTCCAACTGAGATTTTACTGTAAAAAGCTGCCAAAGCAGCAGCAAACGCCGTTGTTGTATCTCCCTGAACAATTATAAAATCTGGCTTCTCTTTTTGAAATAATGTCTCTAACCCTTGCAAACTCCTACAGGTAATATCACTCAAAGACTGCTTTGGCTGCATAATCTCTAAGTCATTATCTGCTTTTATATCAAACAATTGCATTACCTGCTCTACCATTTCCCGATGCTGTCCGGTCAATATCACCTTCGACTTGATACCAGCAGCATTTTGAAACACCTTTATTACAGGCGCCAGTTTTATCGCTTCTGGACGAGTACCTAAAACAATATAAACACATTTCTCAACACTCATACTTTTAATAGTCAATAGTCTAATTATTAGTAACAGCTAAATAGTTAATGCTTAATTGTAATTAGTCAACCGTCATCCATCACATTAATAATTAGGCGCCCACCTTCTCAGCACTCAGCACTCATCACTCAGCACTCAGCACTCAGCACTCAGCACTCATCACTCAGCACTCAGCACTCTTAAGCAAATTGAAACTCGCCAATCATTTTGACTTCTGGCTCTAGTGCAATTGACCAATGGTCTTGTACATTATGCTGGATGTGACGAATTAGGTTAAAAATATCACAAGCACTGGCGCCACCACAGTTAATGATAAAGTTCGCGTGACGGGGTGCGACCTGAGCTTTACCAATTTGATAGCCTTTTAAACCAGCTTGCTCGATTAACCAACCTGCGGAATATGGTTTGGGATTGCGAAAAACGCTACCACAACTAGGTTTATCGTAGGGTTGTGTATTTAAGCGGTGTTCTTTGTGCTGTTTTGTAGTAGCTACAACTACTGCTGGGTCATTACCTGGTTGAAGTTGGAAAGTTGCCTGAGTAACTATGTTCTTACTGCCTTGAAGTTTCGATGTGCGGTAAGTATAACCTAAATCGGCAGCTGTGAAGGTCTTTAATTCTCCACTAGGTAAAAGTACTTCAGCACTGACAAAGATATCTGCAATACAGCCATCATGGGCGCCTGCGTTCATAACTACAGCACCACCAACTGTCCCAGGAATACCTACTGCCCACTCGAACCCTTGAAAACCAAGCTCTGCTGCTGAGTATGCTAAACCAGGAATAGACTCACCTGCGGCTACTGTTACAAGTCCTGTATCGGTGTCAAAGTGACTATGGCGCAAATGACGTGTTCCAATTACTAAACCCGGAATACCACAATCACTTACTAGTAAATTTGACCCAGCACCGAGAACTGTTACAGGTAAGTTTTGTTCGTGAGCGTACTTAATGCTTGCTTCAAGTCCTGTAATATCACGGGGCGCCACATACCATTCTGCTGGACCACCAACACGGTAAGATGTATATCCGGCGAGCGATACTTCTGGTCTAACAACACAATTAGTCCCAGGTAAAGAAATCACTCTATCAGCCTCAACCGTTTTTCGAGCGCCAGCACCAACTTTCGTATTTTTGCAGATATATGCTTCTGCTGAGAAGATTGTCATATTTACCTTTTTAGATGATTTTTGAAGCTGATAAGATAAACACCGTAAATATACGGTTATTGTTTTTTACTGAATGCAAGTGAGCGATACTATCGGTTAAGACAAACAAGCCAGAAAATACGTAATCAACCTAGTAGTACAAATTGTAGTATAGATTAATATTTTCTGGTAGTGTATTTCTTAAGCACCAATAGTTTATGAAGTTGCTTGTGCAGGCTGACGCATGGCGGTAATAATTTCAGGAATAACTTGGTTAAGGTTTCCTGCTCCTAAGAATAGCGCCAAATCACCAGGGCGTAAGTTTTTGAGCAAGTAATCGTAACAAGAGTCTAGGGTTGGCTCATAGTGTACATGGTCGTTGTATTTGCCAATTTTGTCCGCTAATATCTTGCCACTTATTTGTTCTAAATTTTGCTCGCCCGCACTGTATATATCAGTAATAACCGTTAAGTCCGCATGAGCAAAACTTTCAGCAAATTCATCTAAAAAGGCTAATGTACGGCTATAGCGATGTGGTTGAAAAATTGCCACAACTCTTTGTTCGGGACGTGTTTGTAAGCGAGCAGCTGCTAATGTCGCTCGAATTTCGCTGGGGTGATGAGCATAATCATCAATGAAAGTTATACCATCTACTTCGCCCCGGAACTCAAATCGGCGCCGCGCACCTTCAAACGTTGCTAGACATGCAGCTATTTTGCCAAATTCCAAACCTAAGATTCGACCGACAGCTACAGCTGACAAAGCGTTGCTAAGATTATGACGGGACAATAAACGTAGGTTCAACACACCTAAAGCTTTGCCACGTTCCCAAACTAACGCTCTCGATCCATCCGCACGGTAATCTACATCTGTAACATAGTAATCGGCGCCTGTATCAGGGTAAAGGCTGTAAGTTATATCCGGTTTGATGCGGTCGCGCACAGTCTCACAGTCGATACAACCGACCAACACTTCACAGCTATTAGCAAAGGTTTGGAAAATGTCAATGACTTGTTCTAAAGATTCGTAATGGTCAGGGTGGTCAAGTTCTATATTAGTAATAATACCTATACGTGGCGCATGTTTTACCAAAGAACCGTCTGATTCATCGGCTTCTGCTACTAAATAACGACTTTCTCCCAATCGTGCGTTGCCCTCCCAAGCTTTGACTTCGCCACCTACTAATATAGTAGGGTCAAGACCTGCTTCGAGTAACATGTAGCCAATCATGCTACTTGTTGTAGTTTTACCGTGAGTGCCTGCAACAGCAATACTGTCGTATTCAGCAATCAAGGCAGCAAGTACGTCTGAGCGATGAAGGATTGGGCAACCGTTTTCTATTGCCGCTTTATATTCTAGGTTACTTTTGTTAATTGCTGTTGAACATACCACTTGCGGCAGTTGCGAGCCAGAAAGAATTGATACATGATTATTTGGGTCTTCGTGAGTCTCATCAACCTGCGGTTGAAAGAATTCAAGATTACTAGCTTCTTGCTTACTAAAAATGTGGGCGCCAATAGTTTCCAATTTATGAGTCATGTGATTAGGACGTAAGTCCGAACCAGACACTGGTAAATGGCGTTTTGCAAGCACATAAGCAAGCGCAGACATTCCAATCCCGCCAATTCCAATAAAATGAAATGGTCTACCGCTAAAATCTACATTTGTCTTCATTACATAACTCCTCTAACACCACACCACACCAGGACTATAAGTAACACGGGTATCATAACAGGTATCTTAAAATTGCCAATACAGCGTCGGTAACACTGTCGAAACTTTGTGCATGAAATATATCTCCTCTAACATTTAGTTAATTGACAACGATTTTACCTGTAAGAGAGCGTTTTTCTCTAACTGAATTAATAATATGTTTATTCTGATATTTTCAGCACAATCGGGAAACATATTAGGTAGAAATAAATTCTCCTCTCCAATGGTTGATTTTATTCGTTGTGATATACAGCTTCAGAATAAGCTGTAAGGGAAACACAATAGTTACCCCTTCAAATAGGAGCGCGCGCTCCTGAGTAGATATTTGATCGCTCGAATTGTAACTCCTATTTCAGCATCACCCACATCGGACAATCAATAGTAACCGAAGTACCTTCAAATCGACCATCCTGATTGATTTTTAAGCGGCTTTACACATATTCACTGTTGACAAGAGGAAAATTAACGTTTACTAATTATCGATTTTCTGACTTTTTCTAAAATTTATAGCCTATATACCGATATAAGCATATAAGTTTATCAGCTTACTAATATTGATACATTTAGTGACTACTTATACCTCCCTACGGTAATATACATAATAGTGTTGTAGCAACGAACTCGATGATCGATAGTAGGAGTTAGCAGGGCGACAAAGACTTTGAAGAAACCTTTAAAGTCACGTTTTATCTGTTAAAGACTCCAAGTGGTGAGAATATAACTTACAAACTACTCAATACGCAAGCAACTAAGGCAACAACTCGCAAATCTGATCATCTGTGGTCGTACCATGTATTTGTACTTATTGCTTATACCTTTCGAGAGATTTTCGCCAAGTATAGAGAATTACAAAACGTTCAAAATGTTTGATCCTATATGTCAAGCTGTTTGCTGAACCGCGATGAAATATTAATTTTTTTTTTAGATTTAACGCTTGATAGTTATAAATACTCCCCCTTTGCGGTATGATTATGTTCATGAGTAGCATTTTTTAGGCATAAATACAGAGGGCAAGACGCTGTGATTAGAGTTGCAATCAATGGTTTCGGTCGCATTGGGCGAAATTTTGCGCGTTGTTGGGTAGGTCGAGAAAATAGCAATATAGAACTTATTGCGATTAACGATACGTCAGACCCAAAAACTAATGCACACCTTCTCAGGTATGACACGATGCTTGGAAAATTGAAGGGGGCAGAAATTTCTGCTGATGACAACTCGATTATCATCAACGGAAAAACCGTAAAGTGTGTGTCAGACCGCAACCCAGAAAACTTGCCCTGGAAAGAATGGGGAATTGACCTAATTATCGAAGCAACAGGTGTATTCACTGCCAAAGAAGGGGCGCTGAAACACGTCAATGCGGGTGCTAAAAAGGTTTTAATTACTGCCCCTGGCAAAAACGAAGATGGTACATTTGTAATGGGCGTAAATCATCATGATTACGACCATAACAAACACCATATAATTAGTAACGCTAGCTGTACTACTAACTGTCTGGCGCCAATAGCGAAAGTGCTGCATGAGAAATTTAACATCATCAAAGGCACGATGACCACGACCCACAGTTATACTGGCGACCAACGTTTGCTTGATGCTTCACACCGCGACCTGAGAAGAGCGCGCGCTGCGGCTATGAATATCGTACCAACTTCAACTGGTGCAGCAAAAGCAGTAGCTTTGGTATTACCAGACTTGAAGGGTAAATTGAACGGTGTGGCACTACGTGTTCCCACTCCTAACGTTTCAATGGTTGACTTCGTGGTTCAAGTTGAAAAGCGTACTATTACTGAGGAAGTTAACGAAGCTCTCAAGCACGCTTCTGAAAACGAGTTAAAAGGAATTCTCGCTTATAGTGACCTACCTTTAGTATCTTCTGACTACCAAGGTACTGATGAATCATCGATTGTTGATTCTAGCCTCACAATGGTTATGGGTAGCGACATGGTGAAAGTCATGGCTTGGTACGATAACGAGTGGGGTTATAGCCAGCGCGTACTTGACTTAGCAGAACTTGTTGCTACTAAATGGCAGTAATAAATTTTAGATTTTGGATTTTGGATTAATCTAAAATCCGAAATCTATTCACGTCCTGAAGGGAAAATCTAAAATGTTGAAATCCCCGGTCAAGTGTAAGAATTTGGTCGGGTATTTCTTTTTGTTCGTCATGGAGCAAAGCGCGAAGGATTAACTGTTCTGCCCTGGATTTGTTTTATTTCACGAGCATCAATAACTATTGCAGCAGACAAGCCAAATGCCTCCTGTAATTTTGAGTTTTTGAGATTATATTTCTACTATAACTTACAACTGGGCACCTCATAAGGTGCGTGACACTACTAGTTTGTTAGTTCTGATTTTCGATTGTTATAGTGTCACGCACCCTACTTAAAATGTTGAAATCCCCCGTCAAGTGTGAGAATTTGGTCGGGTATTTCTTTTTGTTCATCGTGGATGACTACATTCAAGTTAGATGTTACTGTTCCAATAATTGCTGCATTTTTACCAAATTCCTGAACTAATATTTCAGCTTCGAGGTATGGTACGCACAGTACTAATTCAAAATCTTCACCACCGTATAATACATACTCTAAAGTTTGTTCTGTGGAAAGCCAATTTTTAAAAGCTTTGGGTATAGGTATTTTTTGCCACTCTAAAACGGTGCCTACATTACTCGCGCGGCAAATTTGTAGAACTGCATCAGCTAACCCGTCGCTACTATCCATTCCAGATATTTGAACATTTTTTGGTAGAGAAGGTAAAATGTCAAGACGAGGTTGAGGACGTTGGTGAGCTTTTATTAAAGTTTGTTTTTCTGTTTCGTTGAGATTTTTTCCAACTTCGGGGTGTAACAATAATTCTAAGCCAGCACGCGAGGCGCCATGAATTCCTGTAACAATAATTGCATCCCCAACTTTAGCAGTGTTGCGCCGAATAATATTTTGGGGATATGCTTGTCCAAATGCGGTTATAGAAATTGTTGTCACAGGCGCCTTAACCAAATCACCCCCGACAATTGGAGTGTTAAAATTCTCCAAGCACTGAGTCATTCCTTTATATAAACCTTCTACCCAACTTACTGCTACATCACCAGGTAAACCTAGACCCACAGTAATACCTAATGGAGTGGCGCCCATCGCAGCTAAATCTGATAAATTAGCAGCAACCGCACGCCAACCAGCATCTTCAGCAGATGTAGTAATTTCACTGAAATGAACATTATCAACTAATACATCAGTTGTAACTACTAAAGATTTTTCAGGTGCCGTTACTATTACTGCAGCATCATCGCCGATAATATCCGAAGGACAATACCGCTGTAAAATTTTTAAAAGACCCTGTTCACCAATATCGCTTACTTTCATTTTTCAAACGTAGGGTGGCTCAAGCCACCATACCAGATTTTTCAAACTTTCTTTATTTTCAAACTTTGCAAATAAGCTTGAGGGTTGTCTGGGTCAAATTTAATACCATCAAAGAAAGTTTCTATACCGCGCGACGAAGTTTTGGGAATTTCTACATCGGCAACACTTAGAGACTTTGCAACTTCTCGCCATAAATCTTCTCGGTTACATGTATTAACAATTTTTTTGATGTCGGTATTGGCTGGAATTTTACCCCAGCGAATATTTTCAGTGAGAAACCAGGTATCATGGCTTTTGAACGGGAAAGAAATAGAAGTTCCTTCACTCGACCAAAATTTAATTGCTAAAGATGGATTTTCTACAACACGACCATCACCATAGTCAAATTTACCTTTAACCCGCCCTTCAATGTCAGATACTGATGCATTGACGTAATTTTTTTCTGCCAGAATTCTACATAATTCATCTTTGTTTTCTGATTTGTCGCACCATTGTTGAGCTTCCATAATACCAGCAAGTACAGCTTTTGCTGCTTCTGGATTTTTATTTACCCAATCTGCTCGCATTGTAAAGACTTTTTCTGGATGGTTTTTCCAAATTTCTCCAGATGTCACCGCAGTAAAACCGATTTTTTGATTTACAATACGCGCGTTCCAAGGGTCAGTAGCACAAAAAATATCCATCGTACCCTGTTTCATGCTGCTTACAACTTGGGAAGGAGGAATAACGACAATGGAAGCATCATCTTCTGCATTAATACCACCAGCAGCTAACCAGTAACGTAACCACAAATCAATAGAACTGCTAGGAAATGTAATCGCGCATTTAATTTTACTGCCTTTAGTTTTAGCTTGAGCAAAAACATTTCTTAATGGAGAACTATTTAAGTTAACTCCAAGTTTCTGATACTGATTAACAACAGAAATTCCCACACCGTGAGTGTTCATTCGCGCTAAGATATACATAGGAATTTTTTGATTTCCTTTAGTAATCTTACCTTCAGAAATTAATTCTGGAATAGGGCTTTGGAAATGTCCACCATCTATTCCACCACCAGCAGAACCAATTTCAATATTATCTCGTAATGCAGACCAAGAAGCTTGCTTGGCTACTTCAACATTTTTGGCGCCGTGTTTGGCAAAAAAGCCTTTCTCTTTTGCTATTATCAAAGGCGCACTATCCACTACAGGTAAAAATCCCAGTTTAATATTCGTATTTGTTGAATCACTTGAGCTTTTAGGAGTCGTAGCTGTTGTACCACTCTGATTATTTGTACATCCATGTAGGGCTAAACTAGTTAAAGTACTTGCGGTTGCTGTCAACAAAAACTGGCGCCGAGACAAGTTACCATGTAGACGCATAAAATCTCCATTATTTATAACAAATATTTGACTCAGATACCCAAAATGATGCGTTCTCAATTGTTCAATTTACTCTCAAAGCTGACGAAGTTAGCTGACGGGCTAGAGTTGAGATTTACTCCCCTTTACAGGTTCGCCCCAAGATGCACGGTTCCTCCGTTCCAAAAGTAGCAAGCATCACTTACTTCTAGTCAAGTAACACATACCAAGTTTCAGATTAAGCTAATTGTGATTGCAAACAAATTTAACATTGTTATCCCTACTCGGCAATATATGTAACCAAAGCAATTAATTATACTGACAGTAAGTTATTTCTATGAGTCACAAATATTCATGCTAGTGCATAATTTTGTATATTATGAATATACTTTTTAAATTGATCTAGAGAATATTTTTAAAGTTAAATAATTTATCAATTGTTATTTTAAAATATAAATTGCGGAGACGTGATATATCACGTCTCTACATTATTAATTATGCAACTGGTTCAACTAAATTTTCTAAACCGTCAATAACTTTCGCCGATTCAATTTTGTCACCAGCTTTGAGTTGGTCTAAAACTTCTTTTCCTTCGGTAACATAACCAAAAATGGCATAGCGACCATCTAACAAGTTACGTCCAGCAGGTGTTAATTCTGGTTCAAACAGGAAGAAGAAAATTTGCGATGAGCCACCATTGACATCGCGCTCTGGACGTGCTAGTGCTAAGGCACCAAACGATGAGAAAGGTAATACAGGCATATCAACATAGCGCCCTGCTTCTTCTAAAGTAATACCGTAAGTAGGCGCCTTATCACCTTCTACCAACACTTCAAAAGGAACCGCGCGGTATTGGTTGGTTTTAGGGTCGATAAAACCATCAGCATCTTTGGGTTTACCAGTTTGGAGAACATATGACTCTTCAGAACGAGTAAATTCCAAACCGTCATAAAAACCGCGTTGAACTAAATCAACGAAGTTACCAGCAGTTACAGGTGCGCTGTAACCGTCAACTTCAACCGTCATGTCACCTTTATTCGTTTTAATCGCTATTTGCGCGCGACCTTTGAGTTGAGGCAAATTACTATATTCACTGGGAACTTCGTAAGGGAACGCTTTGACCATCGTTTGTTCTAAATCCCCTACTAAATCTAGAATGCCCGCGCGCTCTTCTTTAACTTTCTCTTTATCCTTAACTTCTACAACAGCACGGAGCGATTCAATTTTTGTCTTGATTTGCTCAATTAGCTGCTCTGCTTCAGCTTGACGTTCACTTTTGACCGAGGCGAGAATCTTGTTTGGTCTATCAAGAACGCGCGATGCTTTCTTTACGTCGTTGTTAACTGCACCCCAGCGTTTGTTTGCACGTAGCTGGTTAGAGATATCTTCTATACTTTTTTGCAATTCACGTACTGGCTTATTATCGATAGGCAGTGCGTAACGTAACAGTGCTTTGCCGTCGGTGATGGCATTCCCTGCTGGCAATGCAGCATAACTAGGGGGAGTCCACCCAGTAGTAATACCTAAGATTAGAGTTAGCGACAGCACTAATTTTAGGCTGCCCTTCAGTTTGGTTTTTAATAAATCGAACATGGAAACTACTCAAATACAGCATTAATTGTCTTCCTGGGTGTTACCCATTAACAATCTTCCCACAGTAAAGTCCTTTATTAGTCAGGTGCGTGACGCTACTAACACTGCGCTTCGTTTTCAAATTTTAGTCAGGTGCGTGACGCTACTAGCACTGCGCTTCGTTTTCAAATTTTAGTAGCGTCACGCACCCTACTCTGGAAATTGTCGCACCAGCAATCTGGGGGGATTCCCTAAATTCTCCGTTTTTAACTTACAAGCAATCGGCGCCAGTAGTCCGTTAAATAAATCATCTACAACTCGTTTATAAATCAAACTAGAAGCAAATAATTCCAATTCCGAACGAGTTTGATTATGGTTTACAAAAATATACAGTTTATCTAACAATGAATAAAAAGGTGGAGCATGTTCGGCAATTAATTGCGTCCACATTGGTGGTGTCTCAGTTGGTAATTTTTCATCGTCTATATTTAAACCAAGAGTTACTATCAACTGAATATTATTAAATCCAAAGTTGATATACTTTTCACCGAGCATACCAACATATTGACCGCTACCGCTATTAAACTTGATGATTAAACATACCCTGTTATCATCCAACAAACACCAACTACCAATATAATCCGTTGGTTGTACGCTATTCGAGTCTACTGTCAAAACTTCTGCTGCTTCATTATTATAAGACTTAAGCAAGTCGGCTAGTTGAAAGCGTTCGGAGTCTGTTAAATACTTAATAGCGCTTTGCCACAAGTGTAAGTCTTGATTAATTAGTGTTTTCAATCTCACTACATCACTGTTATTTATTGCAGCAATGACATCCGATGCTAGTTGCAGCATCTTTACCTGTAAAGAAGACACGCGCGCGCGGTTCGCAGTAAACGTATTTACATAATCCCATTGTTTCAATGCAACAGCCGCATATGTCAGCATCACGTTCGCATTTACTACATCATTCTCACTCGCATTCATGACTCGAATACGATACGATTCAAATACTTCTTCCCATATAGCATTGGCGCCACACCCAAAGTACTCACTCCAATTACTATCATTATTAAAATTTACAGCCTTACTTCCAAACTCTGCTTCCATCCAAAACTGATACCACCATTCATCACCGAACGGTCGTACCCTTCTCAAATAATCGTACCAAACTTGCATCGTTGAAGCTGATTTATCACCATCAAACACTGCACCTAGGAACCATTCAGTAGGCGCCACTTTCCTATAATGTTCAAAGAATATTCGTACTACTAAGCTAGGGTCACAACCTTTATTGATGATGTTATGCAACTTCCTGCGTAAGTAACCAATTTGGCGCCTTTCTTCAAAAGTTAAAAGCTCACCATATTGGCTAAAATCAGGCTTACGACTTCTCGATTTGATTTCGGCAGCGAGGTTACTACATCTACTATATATATATCCACATTCACAAACCCGCGCGTAACGGTTAATCAGAGCATTACACTGTGGACAAGATTTTAGTTTAGGCTCAAACGAAGAAGGTTCTTTTTCAATTGGACATAAAGATATTGGGTGGTGTTCGGTGACAAACCCCAGTCTGGAAAAATTATCACAAAAGTCTAATAAGTAAGCGTGAGTCTTGCCTTTGTACTTCCGCGTTGGGCGCCCACTCATTTGGTACAGTTTCGACAAACTCGCTGTTGGATAAGCTAGTACTGCAGCATCACATATCGGAGCATCGAATCCTTCGGTAAATACAGAAACACCTACTAGGATTTTAAGAGTACCAGTATTAAATTGTTCGTATATTTCATCGCGTTCTTTACTTGATGTCGTCCCTACTATCAAACCCGCAGGTAAACCAGCATTATTAAGCCATGCGTGAATATCTTTTGCTTGTTTAACAGTGCCACAAAACACTACTGAATTTAAATGCCCGTAGTGGCGCCTATATTCATGCACAACTTTTTCATTAAATGTGGCATCACACACCAAATCTAATGATTCAGCGGTATAATCATCGGCGCCCATTGTTAGTTTTGAATAATCAATCAAACCACCCCAGCCAAAATGGCGAACTGGTGTGACTTGACCTAATGCTGCAAGTTCGTCGAGGTATGGACCGACTACTAAGCAGTCATAAAATTGACAAAAACCTTGCTCTGATTTTGTACGCCAAGGTGAACCAGTTAATCCTAAAAATTTACACTTACTGAGAGCAAATATACCACCACTATAGTGCAGCATTATATTATATGTAGTGCCCCAGTAACTTGTGGTATGCGCTTCATCGAAAATTACTAAGTCTATATCTGGTGGCAAATCACGATTATTCAAGGTTTGCAGCATTGCCACCTGAACAGGCGCTCCATAATTGACTGGATTGGCGCCGTGAATTACACTTGAGTGTATACCATAAAATCTTTGTAGTTTATCTACTGTTTGCCCAACTAACTTGGTACGGTGACAGCAGAATAAAACACGTTTACCCCTCGACACCCAGCGCGCGATTAAGTCGGCTGCTACTACGGTCTTACCACCACCAGTAGGCAAAAATAATAAACAGGAATTTTTACCCGCATAGTAGTGATTTTCAATTTTCTCCACCAATTCTTGTTGTATGCTGGTTAGTTGAATGACGCTTGCAGTAGATAGCATATGGACTTAAATGAAAATGGTAGTGATAAAAATGATTTAAGCAACCGTAAGAATAGATTTTACCTTTATTTTACGCAAATAGGTAGAATTATTTTAGTTGATAACGAGAAATATTTTCAGTGTGAATCGGATGGATTGACTTTTCCCATTAAAAACAAAGGTAATTATCGCTCACAAGACACTGATTTTATCGATAGATTAGGATGCTTTTCTGTAATTCCTCTTTGTGACAGTGGTGGAAAAATTCTTGCTTATCATATAATTGAGCTAAATGAAAAAAAGAACTCAGAAATATTTATTATTCAAGGTAGAGTAAAGCAAGCAATTCGCACGGGAACTGTACAGCTTTTAATTAATACATCAGGCAGTTCTGATATTATAGTGCCTGTGCAAACGAATAATAAATTAAAAATGAGCGAGAATCAAATATATCTTTGTCAGGGATATAGAGAAAATGATAAAATTTATATTCTTAATTCTGCTTTAATACCTGAAACATCTACTCCTAATAATAGAGAAGAAATAAAGGTAGTTGAAACAGATACAAACGTCAATAAATATGCTGAAATCGTTGCATCAAACCAAGATGGTATTTTAATATATATTCCTGCAAATCAAATTGAGCCAACTCAGTGGCGCCCGACTGCTGACAAAAAGTATAAACTCATCGTACTACCAGATGGCATCAAAATAATCAAAAATTCTTAAAGTAGGGTGCGTGACGCTACTAAAATTTTGAAACGAAGCACATCCATAGGTAGCGTCACGCACCGATTTATAGCTGTAACTAATTATGAGTGAAAAGGACAACCAGTTTCTAACTTTTCACTCTCATTAGATTTCTGACCTGATGTTAACTTTTCTAAAAATGCGTTTGTATCAAAATAGTGTTCGACAGATTCTATTTTTAAATCATCGGAAACGCGCGCAACACTCATCCCAACAACTTCAATTGTTTCCCCAGTTGGTTCAAAATCTTTAAAGCGTCCTGTGAAACTTCCCCAGTGGCGCCATTTGAAGGTGACGTTTGGAGGTCCAGAATATACTTCAACAATTTCCCATACAAAACCTGTAGGAAAAGCGTTATGGAAAAGATGTGCGCTTGATTCAAAATCTTCAACTTTTGGATTATAATGTTCTGTCTCTGTGATAAAAAGATTATAAGTTCCTTGATCAACGATATCTGAAGCGGTGTAAGCTTGACCACCATTGGTACTCATACGGAATTTGTCTGCTACAACCGAAACCCATTGTTGAGGATTCGTTTTAAAGCTCGCTTCCATTTCAAACGCGCGTACTAAATTTTGAACAATAGCTTCTAAAGAACCGTTTTTGTGATTATGCTTCCTTTCTTTGTTAAGAAAAATATTGGTGCGCGTGTAATCTGGTGCGCTACCATAACGCCACTCATCATTTTGGCTTTCTGCAATAACCGTGTCTCTATCCTGTATCCAAAGCGGTTGAGATGCTTGAGTCATAGGTACTGTAGTGCGTCTAGTACTAAAAATTGCACATTAAAAGTTATAGTAACCTATTTAAACTTTTACTCAGATTTATTTATTTAAATGTTTACGCTAGTAAAAATTAGAATATTTTATATTTGAATGAAATTTAGCTAGAAACTGGGTTCACGTTTAAACCCAGTAATAGTAATTTTGTTTTAAGTTTCCACAGCAAAGTTTTCAGAATCAATATCCCAATTAACCCAGCGAATAGCTTCCCGTGCCAATACTGCTCGGTTAAGGAAGAATGAAGGGTAAAATAAAGAGAATATAGTTCTCGTGTCACAAACGAGAACATACAGAAGTTTACATAAACCCGCAAAAATTTATGCCTAGACAAATATATTATCAAGGAACGCACTATATATATTATTAAAAAAATTCGCTCCAATCCTCGCTCACCATTTATCGTCTATACTGTTCACAATTACGATGTACAAGTAGCAGTAGTTTCAAAGACTTTAAAAGTCAACTGCTGCTTAACAGTTCCATTGCCTCGATGTAATCGCTTTTTGCTTTTAAATTTAGACCTAGTTTTTTTCACAACTCTTGGATTACTCCTTTGTTGTGCGGGTGGTATTTCTAAGTCTAAAATTTCCCAAATTAACCAACTATAATATACATTTATAACTCCAGCTTCTAAATCAATTTGTTGGAACAGTGTCACCGCGCGTTTAATAACACGCAAGCTTCCAGTAAAACTTAAGCGTAACGGAGAGATACCAGCTACTTCAGCGCATTGAAACATTAGACAACGTATACAATAATGTCCTAATAACCAGCCATAAATTTCTTGAACTACTTCACGAGGATTTTTAGAACGTATAGGAATTTTACGACCATTAAGATGAACTTTTAACTCATCCAAAGTATTTTCTGCTTCCCACCGTTGGTGGTATTCGTGCGCTAAAAGTAATGCTGGAAAAGTAGCAAAATCCATCAAATCAGTAATTAAACGATAAACTTTTTCTACGCCATTCTCCTCAACTATATATTCAATTACACGAACTGGCAGGCGAGTTGCACCCTTCTTTCTAGATTTTCCATCCGGAGCAATCCAACTTAGGTAGGAACCGTCAGAAAAAGTTTTAACAACTTCAAATTTTACATGAGCTGGCACACGACCTAAAACATGACATCCTTGTTTAATTGTTGCACTAAACATCTTAAATGAATGTAATCCTCTGTCCCACATTAACAACATACCCTTGGAGACACTACGTAATAGTTTTAAAGCACCCCTTCTTTCACCAATTCGGTAAGGACAACAAAATGCATCTATTATTAAACGTGTACCTGCTTCTACCAAAAAAACTAATCTTGCTTTTGGGAAGGCTGGATATGTACCAGGTCTAGAACCAGGATAGCCAAAAACTCTTGCGTTCGTTTCTGTATCAGGAATATCAAAAACTGACCCATCAACAGCCATTATTCTTAATCCACATAAAAAGGCACCTGGTGTTTGAGGAGAAGCGCTCCGGTTTAGCTACCATTTCAAATAAACGAGTCATTACGGGGGCGCCAACTCGTTGTCTAGCTTCACTGATTGACGAAGATGTTGGTATTTTAAAACGTTTTAGAAGTACAATTTGTAAGGAATTTAAACCATGAACAAGATTTTTAAGTACATCAACAATTGAATTATCAGACCAAAAACTCATGGCAATTATTAGAGAAATTACTACGTGTGTAGGAAGTATCCTTTGACGCTGACGCTCACTAACCGTAGTTGTAATTGCTTGCATTATCACCTTGGTAGGGATTACCTGGTTAAGAGCCAGGAGCAATTGCGCTCGATTTAAGGCTTGATTGTTGAATTCAAAGTTAATTAGAGTCATTAGCACCCAGAATTAAGGTTTAATTTTGTTGTAAGATAATATAAATTAAACCACTAATCGTTCTCGTTAAAAGCACGAGAACAATAATCCTCTTAATTTAGCAGTCCATGCCTACGAAAACTGATGATGTTATTGCCAGGGCGGAACTCTTGCAACAAGCAATAGCAACTTTACAACTACAAATTCAGCAAATTCAATCTACCGGAGAAGTGGCGCCCGAAGGTTGTTGTGTCCTGCGCTACCAGGCACGAGGACAGAAAAAAACTTACTGGTACTATAAGTTGCACGCGACTACACCCGTCTTCCCTACCCAAACTCCTGATAAATTGAGTAAGTATAAGCATTTGGGGAAAGCTGGAAGCCCCGATCATATTGATGCTGTCATGCAAGTTACACGAAGAATGCAAATTGACACCTTAAAAAATACAATTCATTCTCTTAGACAAAACTGGATAGATTTGTACGAAAGCCAGAAAGAGAAAAAATAACCCAATTATACTCGTTCTCGTTTTTAAAACGCGAACAAATTAGTACTCTTTTACTCTCTATTTCCCTTAACCGAGCAGTATTGCTTCCCGTGCGGATGTTATTGTTGGTGGAACACGGGTAGCATGAATATACGCAGTACTTGGACAAGTCATTTTTAAAAGATGAATGGGTTCAACATCGATATTTTGGTCGATGCGAAGTAGTGTATACTCACGCCATGAATCTAACTCAACGGCGCCTAATTCCTGAACTATGCGAGTATAGCCAATTCCTTGAATCAAAACTCGTCTTAGTTCTGCATTTTCTTCAGTTAACAACCAATTTGCTTGCCACTGATGCGGATGAACGGAAATAAAAATTTCTTGTGGAACGGCTGTCCCCAACCGTCTATTATATAAACATTACTTTGATAAACGGCACTGTGCTTATTTTATAAATAAAGCAGAAAATATTATCCATGTGATGGCAAGCATTAATATATTTAATAAAAATGTCACTATAGCTTTTAATTGTTTGTTTTTGCTAACCCAACCAGTAAATAATAGGAAAACTAATAGAGAAAGTGAGTATAACTGCATTACGCAAAGGGGAAAAACAAATAAGCCAATTATTGCTGCATTAAAAGCATCGTCCAAAAGTTTATCGTTTTTACTATTAGAACTGGAATGGCGCCTAGATGTTGTATCTTGAGTATTTTCGTTTAAAGAAGGCGCCTCATTCTCAGGAACTTGTAAATTGTCTTGTAAATTGACAGCAGTCAAAATATCAATAGCATTATCTACATCAGCCTGCATGACCTTTAGTTTAATCCATCCCAAAGCAATGGTTAAATGCCAAGCCATATTAGCTGTATTATCGTCCATCAAAAACGCAGGAATTCCTTCAGCTTCAAGTAGTTGCTGTGCAAGCGAAGCCTCAACGGAGTTAGCAAAAGTTGCGATTGTTACAAGTTTATTGTTCATCTGTTACGTAATCCGTTGCAAACTGTCCTTGCCCAACCTACATAGTCTATTAGATAGTGCCAGGTAGTTCTGCATGTCATCTTGTGCGGCATTCAAAAATCTAGTTTTCTCCGACAGCCTAACTTAATACATAAACATTAGTTTGATAAGCTATATACACCAAGCCATCTTTATTACAAAACCGTTGATATAAATCTTGCAAACCAGAAATAAGTCGTTCATGACCTTCCCCTTCGCGCGGAACATAAGAAGTACTCATCGCGCGTCCAATTAACCCATCCAAATCTAACTCTTGACGATATGGAATAGGTTCGTGTTCGTAATAATTGCTGAAATATTGAGTTTGCCGCAATGGTTCTACTGACTTCAACCGTGACTCACTTGGATGGTTGTTAGATAGCGCGCGGACAAAATGACCATATTCTTCAGTAAAAGCATCATTTTTATCACGATTATTCCATACAACAGCCAAACGTCCGCCCGGTTTTAAAATACGGCGAAATTCTAGTAAAGTTGGTTCAGGGTTAAACCAATGAAAAGCTTGAAATGCTGTTACTAAATCAACCGATGCATCTGGTAAATTAGTCGCTTCGGCACCCCCATCACGATATTCGACATTCTCGTGTGTTTGTGCAGCTTCCCCCATTGCTGCATTTGGTTCAACTGCAATTACTTTAACTCCACGTTCTGCCAACAATCGCGACCCAATTCCTGTACCCGCACCAATATCCGCTGCTAAAATTTGAGAAGCAGGTGCCAGTCCAAGAAGAACAAAATCAATTGCCTGCGCTGGATAACTGGGACGATGCTTTACATAATAATCCGCGCGTTCTGTAAATCGTTCACGTGGATTTAAAGTATACAACGGTGTAGCTGCACTTGAATTATCTTGCATGAGTTTAAATGGTGGTGCCGTGCTTATTTTAAACTGAAGGCGCCGAAATTCGTGAACAATTCCTGTAAAGTATGATGTTTAAGCGATACAAAGGTCTTGATTACTAACATCAATCTGACTACATTGGTATTCTAAATCTCGTAGAAGACGGCTATGTGGTTGAATTAACTCTCCTGAACGCACAACCCAAACAGGCGCCAGTTTTTGTTTAGCTACCAATTGTTTGCCCATCGAGTCAAAAAGCAACCAACAACCCTTTACTAAATTTAATACGCTGATATCCGCACGCGAGCCAATCTTCAATGTGCCAATCTCAGATTCTGCTTTCAAAATGCGTGCTGGGTTAATCGTGACAGAAGCAATCGCACTTACTAAATCCAACCCTAAAGCCATCAATTTTGATATAGCACCACACAAACTATAGTTCAAATGAGAATCATCGTGAAGAGTAAAGAAGTTACCGTGGACATCACTACTTATCGTGTAAGGTAGGACTCCTTGTTCTATCATTAGCCTTGCGATGTCAAAGCTAAATTTCAATCCGTGTCCTAAATCTAATAAGACTCCACGCTCGATAGCTTGAAGCAGCCAATCCGGAACTTTAGTACCCCTTCCCATCACTCCATCTGGTTGGCAACTGTAGCAATGACCTAATATATCACCTGCTTTCATGTAGGACACCACTTTTTTTACTACCTGTTCTGGTGATGGTCGTGAGGCTTCAACTACAGGGAATAATTCTCCTGTGTGGACATACAATGGCAAACCAGTCCTTAAACCTATTTCACGGGATAATTCCATTACATCCATGCCCCATCGAGATATAGAGCCTGAATCAGCAAAAACCTTAAAGCCACGTATAATTTCAGGATATTCTTCAGCTAAATGCACAATTGCATCTACATTGATATTTTTAGGACTATCAAAACAAGAACCTGTAAGTTCTAGTGCTTTATTGGCGCCTACGTTAACTAAAAGAAAGCAGCGTACATCTGTTTTAACTTTGTCTACAATATTAGACTTAAAGCCTGGAAAGTTAAAATAACTGCTGCTACCCTGATCTACAACTGTGGTAGAACCTGAATTAATACCCGCATCATCAGCAGGCAAACCAAAATTAGTTGCCCATTCGTAAACATGAGTGTGTAAATCTATTAAGCCAGGACAGACTATATAATCGGATGCTATAACAGTTTGCTTGGCTTTGTAGTTCGTTAATTGCTTGGCAACTGCGACAATTTTACCGTTAGATACTGCAACATCAAAATATCCGTTAAGCGATTGACTAGGGTCAATTACCCAACCATCTTTGATAACTAAGTCGTAATAAGTTAAGTTCGTATCCATATATGTTCACCGAACGTGCGTTAACAGTAAGCTCATAACTGTTAACTGAATATTTGAATTGATGATTTTCTATATTTAGAAAGCAACAAAATATAGGAAAGCTGAAAGTAAGTCGCTTCCAAATCAGATATGGAGTAAGTTTTATGAAATGCTAGAAACTCTATATTTTTTATTATAGCTTTAAGTAAAAATAATGCCAAAATATATTACTTTGGATAGATTTACTTAAGGTAAATATTGGAATTCACTCCGCAGTATTTTTTCAGCATCTCTAACTGTTTTCACACGTCGGGATGTCAGCGCTTCGCTTTCTTTAGCTAAAATTTTGAATCCTTTTCCCCCACGTTGATAGACAATAGCTACAGGAAAAGGTTTAGCTCCAGTTCGACCGATACCTGTGATATAGTCTGCTAGAACTAAAACACCATCTTCATTCGGGTCAGAAAAACCTAGCTGTAGAAAAGACACAGCTTTGAGTTCAAATAATCTCCAACCAGTGGGTGTTAAATCTTCTGATTGTGGGAAGGTGTAAACGATACGATTATTTTTGACTAAATATATCCCTAATGTATTTTCGTTATTAATAGCAGGGACAAAGAAACAAGAACTACATTCTGGCAAACTAACTCGGAAACTTTGATTAATAATTGGGGTTAGCTTAGGTAGTGCCGCACGAATTTGACGAACATCCCCAGCAGAAAGACGTTGTGGACGTACTTGTTTTGTTTGTGCTTGAACTATATTATCTTTAGAGGAAGCAATACTTGGACTGTATGAGCCTAACAATAAAGATGTACTAGCAACTAATGTTAAGTTGATTACACGCATACACTTTGGAATATTGATTGTCATTTTTTTATCAGCGTTTAGTATATGATGATAAGCTTACCCACTGTTATAGCCTATTTTTACTTTCCGTACTTAGAATCAATATTCAACGGTAACAATGCTAACAAATATAGATTCAGGTGGTTTACTTAGAATCTGGTTTTCGATGAGCGGAAAATTACTACGACGTTTATCCAGATAATTACTAACGATACTAGTATCAAGTAAATACACTTATGTTACTCATCTTCTAAACTACTATCTAATATTTTATTAATCTCTTCTTTATCTGCTTCCCTTAAGCGTTTTATTTCTTCAAGAGTTGCTTCCCAAAATTCGCCCTCAAATTTACCAGCGAGGCCTGCAAGCGGGTGTTCATTCTTCTGAGCTTTCTTCTTTTTCTGAGGTAGTTTATGAGTAGTCATATTTTTATGGCACCTATTTAACATTAATTACTATTATATAGCAGTCCTAGATGATTTATAAAAAATTGTAAAATGTAGAGACGCGATATATCGCGTCTCTACACATACGGATTTTACAAATGATTTAGGAATGCTATATATAATGTAGCAAAGTAAGTCAAGAATACATTACCATCCTCAGACATAGTTTCCCTGCTGTCTAATCTTATTCCAATCAATCACAGCAACCCAAATGCTTTCTTCTGTTGAGTATTCAATAACTCCATCTGCTTCTAAATCTTCGCTATATAAAACCAAATTTTGACTTTCTTTAAGCAAAACTTTGTAACGAGCCAAATCTTCAATAGTCCCAGTGCAATTAAGGCGTAATCTGCCGTTCGTATCAGCGTTGTGAAAATCAGCAAAAACTTTTGGTTGATTCATGCTCATACCTCCTTTATCCATTTATTATATACTTGAGTAAGCAGAGTGACAGTTGAAAAAGTTAAGTATGAAAAATCTTAAAGAAATTCAACTCGCTATAAGTCAGCTTTCAGAAGAAGAGCTTGTAAGTTTCCGTACATGGTATGCTTCCTTTGATGCGACTATTTGGGATAAGCAATTTGAGGCAGATGTCGTTGCGGGTAAATTAGATATATTCGCGAAAGAAGCATTGCAGCATTTGAGAGAAGGGCGTTGTACTGACTTGTGATATCTTTAAGGTATTGTAAAAATATTTTATTAAAAATTAAAATGACTGCAATAAATCAAGCTATTGACAGAATTGCTATGTATTATGCAAGTTTTGAAACTCCAACAATGTTGGACGAAGCTGCTTGCCTTTGGGTACTTAGTAATAGCTGTACATCAAAAGTATGGAAGAAAAGCAGGTGACATTTATTGGTAAAATAATTTATCAGCTACAATTTAAAGTCGGTGCGTGGCGCCACAAGTTTTATTACTACGCTCAAGTTTTTGGTGGCGCCACACACCCTACGTTCAATTTTAAATTAATTTTTCTAGGCTTACTTGTAAATATGAAGTTAAATCAGCTACTGCAAGTCTGGCGCCACTACGACTTTCTTTATATTGTGGATATCTATCGGAAACAGATATTGGTGTACCAATAGTAATGAAAGCTTCTTGTTTGCCTAAGTTTGGGCGCCGAGAGGTATTTCCTTCAGTGATTCGCGTTACCATTTCCCATAAAATTAAAAGGGTTTCAGCAAATCGTTCGGCAGTAGGTTTTTCTTGTACATAATGACCTGTAACTGCAACGAAGCTTTCAACTACGCGCATGTGCCACATTCGCATATTAGCTTCTTCGGCAGCACGATTACCTAAACCTTTTTCTACAACAGATACTGCTTTACTATCTTTAAAGTCTTCTCTAAAAATGCAGTTCCAACCAGCTTGTTCGACTCTTCGGCATCTATCGTTTAAACTACCTTTTGGTTGTAACTTAAAAAAGTCTTCTGCTACTTGTAATATTACATCTAATAATGCACGTAACCGCGCGGCTATAGCTTCATTTTTATCGTTGGGTAGTTCGGCACCACCATTGGTTGGTAATTTACAGTGATAAAACTTAGTATAGAAGGTTTCCATTATTGACAGTAAATGCTCTGCCAAACGTAGCAGACGAGAGTATAAAGAGTGCTGAGTGCTGAGTTCTGAGTGCTGAGTAGAAGAAGTTAACTCCTCACTCTTCAACCCGCTTTTTGCTTCGAGTTCGGTGAGTAAATCATTAATGGCATCCCACGGTTCGGTTACATAACTATATTTAATTCCAACTGGTAATATTACAACTTTTTCGGTGCGTCCAGCTTTCTGTAAATCTTCGGCACACCAAAACGCCATTTGCGAAATACCTGGTTCAAGTGGACTAACTATCTCCGAAAGACCATTTGTAGCACCTTCCGGCGCTGCTGCCATTGGAAACTGACCATTTACAAATAAATCACGCGCGCTTTTTAGTCCCGTCCAGTCTGCTTTACCACGTTGGATAGGTGTTCCCCCTAAATGCTGTAATATCCAACCCATGTGGGCGCCTGCCCAAAGTGGAATGCCTCGGTCATAGATACAATGAGCGTGAATAGGCGCCGTGAAATTAATGCCTTTATGACGCGCTACTTCTGGTACGATTCGAGAAAACAAGTACCCTAATGCGATTGGGTCATCGGTTTTGGGGTGGCGAAATGCTAACATAAAACGGATTTTACCCGCTTGAAACTGGCGGTACAAGTCTACTAATGTTTCAACATTTTCTGCTTCGACCTTGGTGAGTGAGGTTTGCGCGCGCATCCACAGTGGTAGCAGCAAATGAGTCAGACGCAGAAAGTATGGGTTGTACTTGGGAGCGATAAATTCGAGAGGTGGTTGTGCTTGGTACATAACAGAGGGAAATCTAAAATTTAAAATATTGCTTTAAACTTAACCGAGAAAGAAGTCAACTATAGCTAAAAGGGGACAACGATGCGACTGTCACAAATGTTATTCGTCACGCTTAGAGATGACCCAGCGGATGCTGAGATTCCTAGTCATAAATTGTTACTTCGCGCAGGTTATATTCGTCGCATCGGTGCTGGTCTTTATGCGTACATGCCTTTAATGTGGCGAGTATTGCAAAAAGTATCCCAAATAGTGCGCGAAGAAATGAATGCTACTGGCGCCCAAGAATGTCTTTTACCACAATTGCAGCCTGCGGAATTATGGAAAGAGTCCGGACGTTGGGATACATATACTAAAGCTGAGGGTATCATGTTTGCCCTTACCGATAGACGCGATAGTCAGGTAGCTTTGGGTCCTACGCACGAGGAAGTTATTACGTATGTAGCGCGCGATATGATTCGTTCGTACCGTCAGTTACCTCAGCACCTCTATCAAATACAAACCAAGTTCCGTGATGAAATTCGCCCTCGCTTTGGGTTAATGCGGGGACGCGAGTTTATTATGAAAGATGGGTACTCGTTCCACGCGGACGAGGAAAGTTTGAAAAAAACCTATCAAGATATGTACCAAGCGTACAGTAATATGCTGCGTCGTTCCGGTTTAGCATTTCGTCCTGTAGAAGCAGACTCAGGCGCCATTGGTGGAAGTGGTTCAACCGAATTTATGGTACTTGCCGAAGCAGGAGAGGACGAAGTACTTTACACTGAAGATGGGCAATATGCTGCGAACGTGGAAAAAGCAGTTTCATTACCTGCTGATGCAGAACCTTCACCTTTTACAAGTTACGAAAAGCTCGAAACACCAGGAACCGAGACAATAGAAAAAATGTGTACGTTCCTCAAGTGTTCCCCTACCAACGTCGTCAAAAACGTTTTATATCAAGCCACTTACGACAACGGCATGACGGTACTGGTATTAGTAAACATTCGTGGCGACCAAGAAGTTAACGAAGTCAAGTTACAAAATGAATTAACCAAGGTAGCTTCCCAATATGGCGCCAGTGCATTATTAAAGCTAGTTGTTCCTGATGCCGATGCACAATCAAAATGGGCTGCAAAAGCTTTACCATTGGGTTACATTGCACCTGATTTAACAGACGACCATATTAAATCAGCCAAAGATATTGCGCCAAAGTTTTTACGCTTCGTCGATAAAACCGCTGTTGACTTAAAAAACTTTGCCACAGGCGCCGATACTGCTGGATATCACGTTGTTGGCACCAATTGGAATCAGCAAATTAAATTAC
This sequence comes from Calothrix sp. CBUCES-K 9914, assembly GCF_059640475.1. NCBI lineage: Bacteria > Bacillati > Cyanobacteriota > Cyanophyceae > Nostocales > Calotrichaceae > Calothrix > Calothrix sp. CBUCES-K 9914. The sequence goes on along the minus strand of NZ_JBXXZH010000076.1, from coordinate 11,122 downwards.
CAGACATCACCGTAGATGTGCGTAAAGCTAGACCCGGAGACAGGGCAGTACATAACCCACAGCAAATAATTCAAAGCGCGCGGGGTATCGAAGTAGGTCATATATTCCAACTAGGAACTAAGTACTCCCAAGCTATGGGCGCCACATATACCAACGAACAAGGAGAAGAAAAACCCCTTATTATGGGATGTTACGGTGTGGGAGTTTCCCGACTGGCACAATCAGCAGTCGAACAATCTTACGATAAAGACGGGATAATTTTCCCCGTAGCAATAGCACCATATCACGCCATTATTTGCATACCCAACATTAGCGATGCCAAACAAGTTGAAGCAGCAGAACAACTCTACACAGAACTTAATAAAGCAGGTGTAGAAACATTGCTCGATGATAGAAACGAGCGCGCGGGTGTTAAATTCAAAGATGCCGATTTAATAGGTATACCTTTTAGAATAGTCACAGGTAAAGCCTTAGCCAACGGCAAAGTTGAATTAGTACAGCGCAAAACTAAAGAGTCACAAGAAATTCCAGTTGAAGATGTTGTATCAACCTTAAAACAATGGGTTGAAGAAGCAATCAAATAACCTCTTGTGGAACAGGCATCCCTGCCTGTTTCATTTATCAATTTATTGTGGGACGGGCAAGGATGCCCATCCCACAAGATTTGCTGTTCAATTTTGAATTATTGACTTAAGAAAAAATGGTCAGTCTTTGAACAGTAATATTATTAGGCTACGGTAGCACAAAGTCTGTTACTTGGAGTTGACTGGTTGGAATGTTTTGAAGCTCTGCTAACGGATTACCTTGATAGCTGATATTAGTATTTTGTCCATTCTGTGTGAGAGCCAGTTCGTCATAGTTGACTATTCTAAAGGAAGACGTGTTACCTGTGGCAATCGTGACAGTGGGCAACTGTAATTTATCTATTCCAATTTGAAAGTCCTGAATTAAGCTTTGCCCTGGCGCCACTTGATTAGAAGGTGATAAATTGAGCGAAGGCAGCACAAAAGTATCAATACCACTACCACCAATGAGAGTGTTATTGCCTACAGCGCTAAGAGTATCGTTGCCAAGACCTCCAGTTAGAATATTGCCATCTCCCACTGCACTAAAAGTACCGTTGCCTGACCCCCCGTTTAAGATATTGTTATCACCTACCACACTCAAACTAGCGTCTCCTCCTTGTGCATTTAAAGTGTTTCCATTTCCAATGACGCTGATGATTTTTCCGCTCACGGTAGTATTGTCTGCTATTTTTGATATCGTGCTGATGGAGTCGGAGGTATTGATATTCAAACTTGGAAAAGAACTTCCACCTGACAAGCTTGTTTCTTGTAATAGGCTTGGGTTTGTCCCTGAGAAGCTGAATAATCTTGATGAGAGCGAATTCAGTAAATCGGTATTTAGAGATACGTTTGCTCTGGTATTGCCATTACCAGAATTGTAAGCGGTTAATTCCATATTGATCCCCTATTACTTCTTTAATACAAAGTGAGTGTTTCGCCCGTGCAGAGCGTAGGGTAGCTAAATTTTGAATTCATTGCTCTCGTACAGAATAAGAGTGCGAGCGGCGCCTAAATAATCGTGAATTCGGGCGCCAGATGTTAGCCTAATTCTCAACACTACCTATGGTATCGATATTTGTAGTAGGCGCCAACTTGTGCAATTTTTACAAAAATCATCTGTCTGTGGGATTAACTACAGCACCTAATATAAAAGTATTAGATGTTTTATTTAAAAGGGGAAGTATGTTCACAAAAAACCCTGATTAGATTATTTTAAATAAATACACCAATAGAAATCTGCTAATAAAGTATTTAAGATATTTTGCGGTCATTATAATATAATGTTGGGTTGCGCTGTCGCGTAAGCCAACCTACAATAGTTACAAGAATTACAATGATTTTTGAGGTGGGTTTTTTATGAAAGATTTCAAAGAAGTGTTAAAAAGTTGTTCTGATAAAGACCTAGAAGAACGCAAAACTTGGTATTCTCCTGCTGCTGAGGCTTACAATAAAGCAAGACCCCGCTATCCTCAACAGCTAATTCAGCGTGCGGTAGAGTTGGCACAACTCCGAGACGATGCAAATATTTTGGAAGTAGGATGTGGACCTGGTATTGCTACCGTTGCTTTTGCTAAGTTAGGTTATTCGATGCTTTGTGTTGAACCTAACCCAGATTTTTGTTCTTTGACACGGCAAAATTGTCAACAATATCCTAATGTAGAGGTTATCAATACTTCTTTTGAAGAATATCAACCCGAAGCTAATAAATTTGATGCTGTTTTAGCTGCGACATCGTTTCATTGGATACCTGCCGAAGTTGGATACCCAAAAGCAGCTTCTTGTTTGAAAGACGATGGCTATTTGATTTTACTCTGGAATATGAGGTTAGAACCTAGTTACAAAATCTACCAGAAGTTTATCAAGATATATGAACAATACGCTCCCTCATTGCTGGAAAAATATGAAGGTGAATATGAGGGTAAAGAGAAACAGGAAGAGCATTTAAAAAGTTTTGGAGAAATTGTTCTCGAATCTGGTAAATTTCAAGATTTAGTTACTGAATATATTCCTTGTGAATTGACCTATAGTATTGATGATTATTTTGCGCTGTTAAATTCTTACTCTCCTTACTTGATGCTGGACTCACATGTGAAAGAAGCTTTGTTTGCTGCTTTACGTAAAAAAATACAGGATGAAAGTTTAGAGGGCGCCAGTATTAAGCTTTCGTTTTTATCAGGTTTTAATATTGCTCGAAAAATATAGCTAATTTGATCAAATCAGCAACACTGATATGTAATTAAATCTGTGTAAAATCACTTAAATAAATACGATATAGATAAATCTTTTTTCATCTCACGAACATACAAAGTGTTCTGGGTGCCTTTAAAGATTTGGTTCTTGGTGGGAATTGTTCACGAATGGTAGTTTAGAATTAACAAATAAAGGTAGTTGCACCCGAAAGATATATCTGCAATCAAGTTATGTACTCTAATAATAGTGCAGAGTACAACCGATTGATTAATATCTTACGTAGTGACCAGGAACCAAACGGCGCCCACGGGGTGTTCTTTCCCAGTGTGCTGGAACCCATCTCTGGCGAATGACTCTACGGGTAACAACAGGTCTACTAACAATAACTCTATTGTGATCAGGTCTGATAATAACTTGTGCAGCATCAGCTGGGGTTTGAATAGACGCAATAGAGAGTGGTAGAGCTAATAATGCTCCTGCTGCAAAAATACGTTTCATCATTTTTAAATCTCCTGTAGTTTCTTTTCGTTGAGTTATATACAGCCTTACTCAAGGATTTATAATTTATACTTTTTTGGCTGACAAAAGGAAAATGCTTCCCCTTTCAACATACTTTTCTCAAAAGTCAAACTTTGTGAAAAGTATTTGTAGCCAAAATTATGTATAAGTTGTTTTTTCTCTTCAGTAGTATCGCTGAACAACTCTTATATTTAGTTTAGAAAACTCAGTAGAAATATGTGTGTGAGGAAAGTAATTATCCTTAAATAACCTAAGTCATACATTTATTGGTGACTGAAGTCACTGCTATGATGTCCGGGGAGTATACCTATAGGTAGATGAATAAGTAGGGCTTCTGTCACGAATCATTATGCAGCCATTGCAATTGTTAATATCAACCACCCACTTTAACAGCAAAAACCCCGGTTTTAATTACCGAGGTACTAGAGAGATGTCCATATTTAGATAGGAGATACCCAAATTAAATTTTTACAGGCTTACTGAAAATGCAATTAAAACCAAAGTAGTGACTCCTAATGTAGCAAACGCAGCTTGAATCGTATATCGACGTTGCTCCCAAATTGCAGGGTATTCAGCATAGTACATCTTAGGTTCGGTTGCGTAGTTTTGCGCTACGTTCAAACCCTTGTAGAGACGCGATATATCGCGTCTCTACATTTGAATTCATACGTGGATTCAGCAACGCCAAAATTCCTATATATGGTTGTTTCAACCTTTAGTCAGGGGAAAAATTGGTGAGTTCTGGTTAACTAATGTAGCGGGTGATACCAGTAAATGAACAGCAACCATGAAGTTATTCGTAGAATAAATATTAAGACTTGATAAGGGTGTAATTTCATGGCGCCTGTTTCTGGAATGTCAACTTATTAACCTGTAGACATGATTATAACCAACCAAGAGAAACTGAAGTAAACAATTATCGTGTTCACTACGCCCGTCTTGAGGTTGAATCAAACAATTATCTTGAAATCAATAGGAAAACTATGAAGATTAACGTACTCGGTTTAATCGCATTAATTGGTGCATCTAGTCTTGTTGGCATCAATAACAAAGCTTCGGCAGCAGTTAGTAATTATCAATTAAGCTGTAATAATATTGCGGTTCATGGAAATAGTTTATCAGCGAACTGCCGGAGAATCAACGGTACTTATAATCGAACTTCTATTTTATTGCGAGGAATTGAGAATATAAACGGCGTTTTGAAAGTAACTTCTGAAAATCGAATTAGTAACTATCAATTAAGTTGCAACAATATCCACATTGCTAATGGTAATGTACTTGAGGCAATATGTAAGAGAAGAGATAGTTCACCTAATCGTACTGCCACTGTTTTAAATGGTATAGAAAATATTAATGGTGTTCTACGTTATACAAGTAATCCTTAAACTTTATAATTGTAAACTATAAAACACTCTTTGCTTTCTTTAAAAAATGATTTAAATTCGTAGAGACGTTATATATAGCGTCTCTATTGTTATTGCTATCGTTTAAATTAAGTAGAACGACTTGAAAAAACCAAACTATGTAAAGATAAGTAAATGTAGATAAATTGCGCCTTTCCTTACAACTTGTAACTGATATGTACGCAAGGCATTAGGCTATATAAATAAAAAGCCCAGCCTCTTTATTAGAGATTGGGCGCCATCTGCATGTCCTGCATCAACCAATTGCAATAAATAAGGGAGCAGGGGTTATTCCACTGGAAGTTCCTCTGAAGAAGCGTGAAGCTACAAATTAGCAATTGCAGTATTTAAAGCTTCGAGATGTTCATCTGTTTTACTCAGCTTGCTTTTTGATTTAGTTGTTTGAGAAGCGAAGGTCAAATAGTCTTTTAATGCTTGCTGTTGTAAGGCTTGGAGTTCTGGTGAAGTTAGAGGTTTACGCAACTCGTTGGGAATAGCGTCATTAAACAGATTGTTAGTTGTATTTGGCATTCCAGTAACTTCGTACTCTGTCCACTCTGGTTGATGAATATTCCAACCAGCTTCTTTAAGAAGTACATCAATTAAATAGCGACGAGTTTCTTCTTCGTTGTAGTTATGGGAATCTGGGACTGAAGAGCTTTGTTGCTTGAGAACTGCAATTTTTGCTTTCAGTTCCGCAATTTCCGTTTCGGTCTTTTTCTCCCGTTCCTCTTTTATTTGACGTATTTGGTCAGCAAGCAAAGGTTTTGCTTGTAGCTTTTGTAGCTGCTGTTGGGATAAGTCGGTTTCTCCCGGTTTCTTTGCTTTGGCGATTAGGGTTTTATCAAAGGTTACATTTGGATGATTTTTAGCATTGGAAGAATAGGAGCGCGATAGCCAATATAGGAAATGGAATAATTCTTGGACAAGATGTAGAGCATCATTACTATTTACGGGGGAGCATCGTGAACCGCGATGTTACCCATTTGATGAATCGCGCGTATCTTGGGAAACAAGCCTGGTTTAAGATTATCCTTAAACGTTTGTTCGTGTATTAAGGCGCCAAGGTTTTTGTCATAGGGTAGTTGTAGGTAGGCATCATTAGCATACAACCATTGCACCGCTTGCTCTAGGGTGAAGCGAGAATAAAAGCAACTTGCGCGCGGTGCGGTATAAACTAAACTTTCCGCAAGGGATGCGTGTTCTAGGAGTTTTGGGAAATTGGCGCCGAGGAAGTCGAAGTTTGATGCCATTGCGCGCTACAACATTGTATTTATTATGTTATAGCCTAGTAAGTAGTTCCTCGTACAGTGAGAATAATTACCTTTTTTCGAGTATTTTTAGTATTGCGAGTGTTTCGATTTGACGATACATTTATAAAGTACGACCCATCAGCGCACTGTGGCGCAAGAGTGAATGTGTATGGCTACCCCAGGACCCATTGAACCTTATACCCCTACCTCCGAGGCAATCAAACTTGCAAATCAAGCCCTAGAAACTATCTCGGAGTTTGTTGCGAATCCTCCTGATACCATCACCCTTGCAATCCTTGACCCTGCAATGCAAGATACAAGCATCACTATCCCAAGCGGCATGTTTAAATTGATGGTGAATGTACTGCAATCTGTAAGCCGTGGTGAGCCTGTTACTATCCTACCTTTGGGCGTTGAACTTACCACCCAAGAAGCAGCTGATATGTTAAGGGTCTCACGTCCCTATCTAGTCAAATTATTGGATGATGGTACAATTCCTTCACGAAAAGTTGGGATTTATCGCCGCGTGTTGCTCCAAGACCTGCTTGATTATCAAAAAACTGAAAAACAACGACAATCTGCCGTTATGGAAGAACTGACCAAAGAAGCGCAAGATATGGGGCTTTACGATTAACAATGACCTATCCTACCGCTCTTTTAGATGCGTGTGTACTCTAATTTCTTCTCCGACCCAAGCTAACCATAAGGGCTTTGCAACTCTTAGATTACCTTTCTGATCAAGGCGTTCAACTTTTATTAAGGACATTGGACGTGCAGCAGTTTTACGGAAATGTAAATTTTCCCAGAAGCGAATTTTTACCAATCCTAACTTTGGGTCATTTAATGTAAGCTCCGTCGTTGCTTGCTGCCATGAATCAGGTTGATTAAGTTTAAATTTGTTACCATGCTTTCTTGGGCGCCCCTTACCAGAGTATTCTGGGGGTGCTGTCCATAAACAAAGATTTGAACGCAAACGTACAAGAATATCTGCTGGAATGTCAGCTGTTTTCAAAATAAAAGGGGCACAACCATATTCGCTATCCCACACAGAAATCGGTCTTATGGGTAATTTTCTACACACTTGTTTTAATTGCCAAGTCGCCTTATCAATTGGGTTTTCGTAGCTAGTTATTCGCTCATGCCGCTTTTGTTTATGCCCAACTACCTGACACTTCTGGCACCCAAGCGATGGTGCTATATCCCTCGCCAAAACCAACTGGTTTGTTTCCAGCAAACCCAGGACTTGTATGCTCAATTGTTCTGTCTTGAAGCGTTACTGCGTCTGGGCGAGGCCACAAAGTATGGTCTCCAGCCAACAAAGGGCGATTTTCCGTAATCGGTATCTGTTTGATATATAGCTGCATCAATTTTTGTCGCTGAGGTCTACAGTCCTGTAGCGCCTCGTAAATACTCGGCCACTTGCGCCGAAACAATGGCGATAGGGATAAATCAGCTAAACTGTAAGCGTTGCGTGTGGTTAATATTGCGTCTGTTAGTTCAAATGTCGCAGCATGAGCTTTGCCCAAAAGCTTGTAAGCAGCTTGACGGAATTCTCGAAGTTTGTCAGATTTCATAATGGCAGTGTGAGAAAAGGTGGTACTTATCTCAGCATCTGTCAAAAGGGGGTCTGTGTTCAATCAGACCCCCTATTTTTTCCTTTGGGTTGCATCATTTAGTCTAAAGTCCAGCACTTAAGAAAGCAGCGTTATGGTAAGGGTTTGGAGTCATGGCGGTACATATGGATAAAAGAAGCTATTATCCACAAAGATAAATATGAGCCATCACAGCAGTACAGAATATATGAGGTAAGTCAATAAAATACGGCGCCGTTCTTTAAAAGATTGGCGCCGAGTGTTTTTTATTTGGAAGAAACTACAGTAACCCTTTAATTGCTATATCCACACAACCAGCAGACAAGTAAGCTTGTTGAATTACCCCAATATATTTACCAATTAATTCTTGTAAATCTGAGTCGGCGCGCTTCGCAGTTTGTATTAAGAGTTGCTTTAAAGCAGATCTCCCAAGAGGGTAAAGAAATTGTTCCAGGTGTAAAATCATCAATACTACTCGGATACACAATTACTTACAAGGAGGAAAAAGGAGATTTATCAATAGATAAACCGAGCCAAACTTACCTACGATATGAGACAGGGAAGATACAAATAAGTTACCGTCCTGAAGGTATTTTCAAAGCTAAACATGAGGATATAACTTTCAACAAATTGCTAACCAAATACCTGGCTAACTTTGATTACATCGAATGTAGATTATTAACCAAAGAATGTTTATCAAGCTTACAAGAAATGGTCGAGATTTATGGTAAAGAATGTATGGTGCCTATTGAGACTTGGACAGGGGGTAAAAAAGAGGATACTAAGATAGAAAACACACTTGCTAAATCATTTATTTCCTACAAAGCAAATGTACAAATTATCAAGCTAGGGAAACACCTTCAAGTACGAGACTTAGAAGGTAATTTAATAATGAAAGCTTACGGGGACAAAATTGAAAAACCCATGACGCGCGCGCAGTTAGAAGACTGGACGACAAGATATACCCGCTTTACAGCAGATAAGGCAGCATAAACGCGCAGAGTCTAAAATACTTAAAGGCGCCACTCGCACTTCGCTTAAATTTTCTTTGGAAATTTAAGCGAAGTGCGAGTGGGGTTTTCTGTATATTTTTAGACTTTAAACAACTTCTTTGAAGCGTAAAGCTACAAATTAGCAATTGCAGTATTTAAAGCTTCGAGATGTTCATCTGTTTTACTCAGCTTGCTTTTTGATTTAGTTGTTTGAGAAGCGAAGGTCAAATAGTCTTTTAATGCTTGCTGTTGTACGGCTTGCAGTTCTGGCGAAGTTAAAGGTTTACGCAACTCATTAGGAATAGCATCATTAAATAGATTGTTAACAAGTTGCTTGTACAATTGCGGTTGACTGTTGCTGACGTTATCTAATTCCTGCTGCCCTCTAACTGTACTATAGTTGTAAAGTTCTGCTTCCATACCTTTGGTTTCAATATCTATCGTGCCAGGGCGCCAGAAGTTATAAGCTCCTAGTTTGGCTTTATCTGTGCGATATCCAATCACATGATTTGGGGTATTGCCTAAAACTAGCAGTTCGCTTACCAACTCTAATAGTAGTTCATCTGTAGTGTGAAGAATATAGGGGCGCCCTGATGCATAGGGTTGACGCAGAATTTGGGCGATATCCAAGCGTGTATTTAAATGCTTAAATGCTGATTGTCGGCGCCATTGATTATCTCCACTAGCCAAGGTAAGTAACAGTGGCACAATATCTACACTAGAACACAGTTGTGTCCGTTCTGTTCCTGGGGTGGAAACCCACTGTTTAGTTGGGTCTTTAATATAAAGAGGAACATTTATTGATTCTTCATAAACAGCAGCACCTTTACCGCGCAACCCGTGAGAACCGCCATACTCGCCGTGGTCTGAGGTAAACACAATGATGGTATTTTCGGCATAGGGGGAGTTTTCTAAAATATCAAGTGCTTTGCCAATTTGAGTGTCCACAAATTGTTGGAACAGTAGGTATGAATCCAACATTTTTAGCCAGGGTTCCCCGAAGTTTGGTGGTACAAAGCCAGCTCCTATGTTTGTTGCTCGGCGGAATGCTTCTTGCAACCGGGGCTTTTTCCTTAATTCGATGGGGTTCTCAAAGTTCGGAATTTTATCTTTGAAAATACTTGGCGGGTTGTTTTCTTCTGGTATCTGCTTTGTGCCACGGGGATACCAAGAAATGTCATGAGGATTTATTAAACTGATGGTTGTACACCAAGGAGTATTTTTAGCATCGTTGGAATTGAGCCACTGGGCAAACTGTTCGGTAGCTTCAATACCTTGAGGAGGTGTACCACCGTTGACAATGTAGGAGTCAACAGCTAAACCTTCGCCAGGATTACCATTGGGGGAAGGATAAGTTCCTCCACTAAATCCATAGGGTTCAAGGGAGTTTGTGGTGGATAAATGCCATTTACCGAACCACCATGTACTGTAACCAAAGTTGTCTCGCAACAGTTTTCCCCAGGTCGGAAAACCAGGGTTAAGGCTCGGCGCCGGCGCCTTAATTAGTATGCTATTTTTACCATCACCATCGTTCAAATGTGTATCCATCACATAGGTTTGATGGGAGTATAAACCAGTCACCAATGTGCCGCGAGCCGCAGTGCAGGCAGTTGCTGCTGTATAGTACCGCGTAAAGCTAACAGAACTTTTTCGTAATTTAGCCATTGCAGGTAGGAAACTATCGAGAGTCCCTTGTGCTGGAAACCATTTTGGAGTGCGTAGTTGGTCTACAACAATTACAAGGATATTAGGCTTTTTATACGCAGATGTTTGTGTAATTGCTGATGCATTAGATTTAACCAGAAGTTGAGACCCAAGCAGTGCGGCGCCTGTCAAACCGGTTGCTGATAGAAATGTACGTCTTTTCATAATATTGATTTAATTGTACGAAATATAAGAAGTCCGACTAGTTCTGTATAAAACTCAATAAATGCTAATTTAGTAGGGTGGGACGGCGCCCACCTTACTATTTGAATAAGCTTTTTGGGCTAAGATTAAAGCACAGAGTGAAATTAACTGGCTCTTCTGGCACTTGCAGCTTGTTCATGTAAAACTTGCCAGGTTTGTGGTCCAACAATTCCATCTACAGTCAACTTGTTATTGCTTTGAAAATGTTTAACCGCAGTTTCTGTTTTTGAGCCAAAGTCACCATCAACTGTTAATGGTCCATATTTTAGAAGATTCAGGTCTTGTTGCAAATGCTTAACATCATCTCCTTGGGCACCAAGTTTTAATGTGCGGTCAAGATTATCTACTGGCATAACTTTCTCCTTTTTTGTTTTTGTTTGATGATTTCAGTATCGGAGAATATTAAAGGGAAATCATTGATAATTGCGGACAAAGACAATTGTGATTTTTGACCATTGCCCATTACACTTTTCGGCAATGGGTTAAAAATGGGTATCGTTCCAAATTCGACAAGACGGCGCTTTTGCTGGAATTTGGGGTAAAAGTAGCGAAGCTGTCACCAGCCGCCACGCCAAGCTTGAAAGCTTTGTTCAGTAAAGGTTTCGTGAAAAAAAATTGAGATTGCCTCTATTATAGACTGGAGTTTAGACTAAATAATCTAAAACCCTTGTGTAGCAAGCATTCTAGACTTTGGAATTA
>NZ_JBXXZH010000075.1:0-38247 GCF_059640475.1 Calothrix sp. CBUCES-K 9914 | reverse complement strand
TGAGAATTTTTTAACGAAGCAATACTCAAAACTTTATTTAGTACTGGATTATTATTTAATTTGCTTGTATCTAAGTTTATACCTGATGTTAGTTCCTCGTCTTCATCTACGGACATTTGTATTGGCAACCCATTAGAAAGACCTGCACACTGAATTGTATCAAGGTGATGACCGTAACGTTCTGCTCGACTGAAAGACGTTTTTAAGTCTGGTTGCTGTGATAAGGTTTTTAATTGCATGGTGAACGGGCGCCGTTGAAGCGTTCCTTCTTCTGGGGTAAAGGATAATGTTTTTTTCTTATTTTGCTCGTTCTGGTAAAGTCGGTTATACATATATCAATATTTTTTAGTTTAAATTTGGTAAAATTTGAGACTGCTCCCGTTGGGTTGCACCCAACCTACATTTTCCTAAGTTTAAGCTTTAGTTGGGTATGTCAATATGAAAAACTAGACTAAAGTCTAATTTTTTGAGCTTCTAATCAATAAATTGTTTGAGTTATAATTTGGGGTATTGCAATTATAAATAGCATGTACGTTGAAAAATAAATAAGTTTCCTGACAATTTTTACGCACGTTAGGAATGGAAACAATTGTTAACTATTATACTGAGAAACAATAATGAGTACTCAACAACTTCTTCAGAAAAAGTCTAGTTCCACAAACACTGTAACTTCAGATAATCAATTTGAAGGTCGTGGGTTTGCTGTGCAGCACAAGTCAGAGAATGAGCAAACAGATTTAAATACTCAATTGAAGCAGGCAAAACGCTTTGGTCATAGTATCAGCCAAATGAAGTCTGAGTCTGCTCCATCTTCAAAACAAAGCCAAACTAGTAAGAATTCATCCTCTGCTTCTCGCAGTTCTATGCCTGCACCGGTTAAGTCAAAGATGGAAAACTCTTTTGGAACAAGTTTTGGCGATGTTAATATTCATACTGACAGCCCTCAAGCAAAATCTATGGGTGCCTTAGCTTTCACTCAAGGCAGTAATGTTCACTTTGCGCCTGGACAATATAACCCACAAAGTTCTTCTGGACAAGCTCTGTTAGGACATGAACTAACTCACGTAGTACAACAAAGAGCCGGAAGAGTTTCTGTACCACAAAGTAAAGGCGCCCCTATTAATGCTGACCCTAGCTTGGAAACAGAAGCTGACCAAATTGGAGCAAAAGCTGCGAAGGGTGAGCAGGTACAAGTTCCTGGGGCAACTAGTAGCTTCAAAACTATTCCACCAGTAGGAAGTATCCCAGCAGTTCAAAATAAAGGTGGCGGAGGTATGATGTCGGGAATTGGTGGAATGCTTGGTGGAATGCTTGGTCCACTTGGAGGAATTGCTGGCAGTATGTTAGGTGGTGTTGCTGATAGCTTTATGGGTGGTGGCGGTCAACAGGAATAAGGCATGTAGTCTTGTGGAGCGGGCATCCCTGCCCGCCACTAAATAAAATACTTATTTACTTATTTAACCGTGATTCTCGGCGAGTCATATTCCCCACTTTGATTTTTAGATAATATACTCTCCGCTCCATCTACCTTTACCCGCACCAAATACTCTCCAAGCTTAATATTTTTAACAGGTATTGTAATACTGTCCGTATCTTCTGTTTGTACTGGCGCCAAGTAAAAGTATGTTGCAGGCTCTTTATTTGATATTTGATTTAGTAGTATCGATATTCTTTGGTCTTTACCGACCTTTGGCATAAATTTAATGATGATTTCGGCTGAACGTAAATCCACATCCTGTAGAGACGCGATTAATCGCGTCTCTGCAATTGTAATCTTTGGATGTAACACAAATGGCATTACATTTGATTCTAGGGAATTATTTTGTGTGCTTTTCATCGCTTCTTGTACAATTTGCACACTTTGAACACCCGCGCGTAAATTTGGAGGTACTTGTAAACTTACTTGCGTGTCTTGAACGTCAAAAGGTGTAAATAATTTATCTATATTACTTAGTCGAACTTTGGTGACATCACTACGCAGTCGCTTACCCCGAATTAATAGTGTACTGCCTATAGTAATTTTTTCTTCTGGTTGTCCCGGCGCCGTTACTTGTTCAATACTTGGTTCATGAGATAGTACTGAATCAACCTTAGATTTATCTATATTATCGCTCTCTATCAGAACCATTGACGCTTGATAAGTAGCGGAAGGTCGATAATTCGTTTGCAGGGCAGACCAAATTCGAGAATTTTCTTCCATGTTCAAAAATTCTGGGCTAAGTTTTATTTGCCCGATTTGTGCTGCTAAATTTGATACAGATATACCTGCCAAAGCCTGTGAAAATATGCCGGATGTATTTGTCTCTGCTGAGTTCTTTAACGCAGTTTCAATCGTGTTAGTTGCAATAACTGGTAATTTATGCAACAATTGCATTGCATAACCTAATAAAATTTCTGCTTGGAAATCTTTGGCGCCGTAAGCTGTTAGTACGTAATGTAAGTCTAGAGCAAGCGGTGGGTTTGTTGAGCGTGCATTACTAACACCGTGACGACTGCGAAAGTCCTGAGATATCCAGTCAACGTTACGGTTTTGCGTTACATGATATAAAAAAAGGTTGATTTGCGCGCGTTCGTCGCTTCCTACTTCAATTTTATCTGGTGGCAACGCTGTCACCGCTACGTCACCTACTGTAGCTGCTATCGCGTCACTGACTAAACCATTTTCTAGCAAGTTTTTTATTACTGCTGTTACTGTGGCGATAGAGAGCGCATTACTCATCCTACTTCCTCATATCATTACCAAATTTATTCATTACTGACAGCATTCATGCTTGTTTTTAGTAAATAAAATTAAGCTATTTTTAAGATTTAGACAAAAGTATAATGTCAATGATCTATTAATATATTAAAGTAGAATTGTCAAAAAAGACAGTTGGTTATTGCCGAATTATTAAGTAATTATTTTTCTTGTTAAGTATGTTTATATTATGGAGAATAAAACTACTATATATTGCTAAAGCACAGGACAGGCAGGGATGCCTGTTCCACAAGAGATTAAATAAGGTTCTATAATTAAACACTTTATTAAAAAATAGGATTGGTTTCTTTAGATGAATTCCCCACCATCTAATAATTCTTGGATAGGTCGCTTGATTGGTGATAACCAGCGTTATCGTTTGGATAAACGCTTGGGTGGAGGTGGTATGGGTGATGTTTTCCTTGCCACTGATACGCGCGTTGGTAAAGATGTTGCGCTGAAACTGCTTAAAGATAAGTTGGTCGCATCCGGTGAGATGAGAAAACGCTTTGAGCGAGAAATCTCAATTTGTGCTGCTTTGCAAAGCGACCATATTATTGAAATTAGTGACTGCGGTGTGACGACCGAGGGTTATCCATTTTATGTGATGGAGTATCTACGAGGTCAAACGCTACGGCAACTATTGATGCGCGAAAAACGATTATCACCTGAACGCACTGTCAAAATTATAACACAGGTGTGTAAGGGTTTGGAGCTGGCACACCGAGGGGTAGTGATGCAACGTGATGGAAAGACCACAGAACGCATCAAGGTTATTCATCGCGACTTGAAGCCTGATAATATTTTTTTAGTTCCTACTGACTTCGGTGAGTGGGTAAAAATTTTAGATTTTGGTATCGCTAAAATTTATAATGATTCTTCTGAGAATACAAATCTTACTAAAACATTTATTGGTACATTTCGCTATTCGTCACCCGAACAAATTCAAAACGATAAGAATATAGACGTTACTGCCGATATCTATAGTTTAGGCATCATTCTCTACGAAATGCTCAGTGCTGCTGACCCTTTCGGTTTGAACATTAAAGGTAATAATATCAGCGAACCTTCTTGGTTACTTGCTCATAGTTATGAACCCCCTCGACCGTTACGCGCGCAACCTGGGTGCGAGCAATTACCTTTAGAGTTGGAGTCAGTAGTAATAAAATGTCTCCAAAAGAAACCAAGTAACCGTTTTGCTTCAGTCGCTGAACTTTCTCAAGCGTTGGAAGCAGCGATTAGACCTATAACCAATGTTAGTACTTTAAAATCTACAACAATTGTTCAGCCAAGACCCCAGCAATCTCAAAGAGGTTCTCAGGACGAGACTGTTCCTACACCACTTCAAGCATCTAACAATGAGACTGTAGATAAACCTTTACAACCACTTTCCCAACCTAGTTCTAATCAAGAAACTATCAATAAACCTTTACAACCACCGTCCCAAGCTGGTTCTAACCACGAAACGATTAATAAACCTTTACAACCACCACAAAATCAACCAAATAAACGACCTGTAACTCAACTGTTTCAACCACCTGCAACTGAGGCGCCTGAAGGTACAATAGTGCAACGGACATCAAGTCCTTCACCGACAACACCATCAGCTGCTCCAGAAGGTACTATTGTCCAACCGCGCGTTCCCAATGGTGGCAACAAACTAACACCACCAGATAAAACTTTATTTCAACCTAGACCTGGAACGAATCCAAACAACCAACAGCCTGTAGACAATACAATTATGCAGCATCCTCCTCGTGCTGCTAATAATCAAACTCTTGATCAAACACTATTTCAACCAAAACCTGCTAGTAATCAATTACCACAAAAGGCGCCGGACGATACAATTTTTCAACCAAGAAACGACAAACCAAAACCTCAAAATTCTTCCAATACCTTGAAGATTGTTGGTATTGCATGTGTATTAACATTGATATTAGCTATTATTACTTACTTTGTTGTTAGCCGACCTAAAAATGATAATAATAAAAGTGGGTCTGTTTCTCTAGTCAATAGTTTTGGTGTGTTGTAGCATATCTGTCCCGCCTGACCGGACGTACAGGCGGGACGCCGTGAGCCGACCAGAATTAATGACACAGACTACTTGTTATTTAAAATCAACCATCCGTTACATCCGTTATATCCGTTGCAAATCTTCTCCTGTAATGAGAGAAATGTCAGAGTTATCAAGTTTTTCTAATTCGTTGACTATTCGGTTTGCTTGCTGTTCGATGCTGCGCTCAAAGATTGTCCGAACAAAGCGTCCGTTTCCAAAGTTTTTGTCGCGTTTTTCGTAAGCTATTTCAAAACTTCTTTGCAGAACTATACAAGCTGATAAGTCAATTGAATAACCATTTTCTATACAGAATTTTTTGAAAATTGCCAGCAATTCGTTTGGGTTGTAGTGGTCGATGTAAAATAAACGGTTGACGCGCGATTTTAATCCTGGGTTAGACTCGATTAACTTTTCCATTTCCGTAGGATAACCTGCTACTACTACAGCTAACCGCGTGCGTTTGTCTTCCATACGTTTGAGTAATACCTGTAAAGCTTCTTTGCCAAAGTCATTAGGTGTATCTTCTGGCACTAAGGCGTGTGCTTCATCAATGAAAAGTACACCGTCTAATGCTTGCTGTACGGCACTCTCTACACGTAGTGCTGTTTGACCGATGTATCCTCCAACTATTCCCGCGCGGTCGGTTTCAATAACATGTCCACGTTCGAGAAAACCTAACTGTTTGTATAAGCGTCCTATTAATCTGGCAATTGTGGTTTTACCTGTTCCGGGTGGACCGTATAACATGAGGTGGAGTGAGGTATCGACGGTTTTTAACCCTCGTTGCTTACGTTCAGTTTGGACTTTGAGGAAATTAGCAAGGGAAAATAACTGCTGCTTGGTACGTTCGTGTCCAACTAGTGATTTCAAATCTACGATTATTTGCTCTAGGGTATCGTTGTCCGGCACCTTGTGTTCAATGAAAGCTGCTTTGGTTTCGGGTTTTGTGTCTTTCACATCTTTGTCAGTGTCGTTTACTTCTTTCTCTGTTTCAAGCGCTGTGATCATCAAGCTGTGAACCTTGATGTTAATTTTGTCATGAATTACAAAACCAAAGCTTTTCCCTATCACGTCCATAACTGTGGAAGTTGGAAACGTTTCAACGAGGGTACTATTTATATAAAACTCTACCCAATCTCCTATTCTCTTTATTTCCACTAGGTTAACAGCGTTACCTAATTGGAGCGAAGTGCAGCGTGTCCAATTAGTATGGTGTTCAAATGTACCATTTTTGCACTGGGAGATACGATATGAGCCGTTTCCGGAGATAATAAACTCGAAAAAGTTGCTGCTGTCTAAAAGTCCCCAGACAAAACCATACCCATTACCGTCAACTCCAGCTACCTTTTCTAACACAAGATGAATCTGGAAATTTGTCAACTCGTAAAAAAACTCCGTCGAGTTCCAGCTTAACCAGTAGGTGTCATCCCCAGCGCGTTTGTGGTTAAACGAATAATGACTCGTTTTAATCCCAAGACTACAGTCAACCGCATCGCGTGTCACCCAATTACGGCAGTTGTCTTGAAAGTGTTCCTCAAAAATCAGCATTGCGGTTTACCTAAAAGCGCAGCATCGTACAACATATATGTAAATACACTACCTAATATAGATTTTTCGGAAAAGAGGCGCCGTTGTTGAATATCATTGGAGAAACCCGGTTTCTGGGAAAACTTCTAATTAACGTTACGACCGGAGAAGAACACTTTGGGCATTGAATTACGCAGTTTTGTATTTCTCGACAACTTGCAACCGCAACATGCAGCATATATTGGGACAGTTGCCCAAGGTTTCTTGCCGTTACCAGGGGATACATCGCTGTGGATTGAAATCTCTCCAGGGATAGAAATCAATCGAATTACCGATGTTGCTTTAAAATCAGCTTCGGTGCGTCCAGGGGTGCAAGTTGTCGAACGGTTATATGGTTTACTTGAAGTTCATTCGGGTTCGCAGGGTGAAACGCGCGCTGCTGGTCAAGCAATTTTGGCATTTTTAGGAGTGAAGCGTGAGGAATGTATCAAACCGCGTGTAGTGTCGAGTCAGATTATTCGCAATATAGATGCTTACCAAACACAGCTAATTAACCGTACTCGTAGGGGACAGTTGTTACTTGCGGGGGAAACGCTATATGTTCTTGAGGTTGAACCTGCTGCTTATGCTGCACTTGCTGCGAACGAAGCTGAAAAAGCTGCTTCGATCAATATTCTTGAAGTGCAAGCTGTTGGTAGTTTTGGGCGCCTTTACTTAGGAGGCCAAGAACGCGATATTCTAGCAGGAGCAGCTGGCGCCAAAGCTGCGATAGAAAGTGTTGCCGGTAGGTCTCCTCTTGCAGGACGACAAGAGTAGAGACGCGAGGAACATCGCGTCTCTACAAGAGGTAGGGTGCGTGACGCTACAATAATTTCTAAACGAAGCTAGCATCCAATGGCGTCATGCACCTTACGAGTTAGGATTTTGAATTATGGCAAATTTTGAGCATCTAGCTGTGATGAGAGCAGGTGCATTTAACTGGAAAAAGTGGAGACAGCAAAATCCTGATGTTGAACCTGATTTTAGTAGTGCTGATTTATCGTTCGTCAAGTTGATTGATACGAATTTGAGTACTGCTAATTTTAGTATTGCCAATTTGAGTGGTGCCGAACTTGCTGATTCAAATTTGAGCTATGCGAATTTGATTGGCGCCGACTTGAGGAATGCAAATTTGAGAAGTGCTTTAATGTTAGGTGTAAATTTGATTGCAGCTAATTTACAAAGCGCTAACTTGAGGGATGCTGATATGAGTGAGGCAAATTTGAAACGAGCTAATCTGAGGAATGCCAATCTGATTACAGCAAATTTAATATCGGCAGATTTGAGTGAGGTAAATCTTGATGAAGCTGAAGCAATAGGTGCGTATTTTTATCAAGCTAATTTTTATCAAGCGAATCTTCAAAATGCTCATCTTAGTCATGCTTTTCTGTCGCGCGCAAATTTTGCAAGTGCAAATTTAAATAGTGTTGACCTTAGACATACAAATTTAACTGGAGCTAATTTTACGGGAGCAAACCTTGAAAACGCTAACCTAAGTGGCGCCAACTTGAGAGGAGTTAATATTTCACTCGCTAATTTAACTGGTGCAAATCTTAAAGGTGCGAATCTGAAAGGAATAATAAATTTATCTATTCAACAAATAAAATCTGTCGATAATTGGGAGGGTGAATATGACTATGCTACTAAAAAAGGATGAGTAATAAATTTTTTCGATTTGGAATTAAGTAGTAATTTAGTTGCATCTGCTGCTGAAATCGCACGACTAAACAAAAAACCTTGCATGATTTTACAGTCAAGAATCTGTAGTAATCTTCGCTGTTCTTCAGTTTCTACACCTTCAGCAACTACATTCATATTCAACCCATGTGCCAAAGCAATTATTGCTGTTGTAATGGCAGCATCATGATTATTGGTAGCTAAATCACGCACAAAAGACTTATCGATTTTTAAAGTATGTATGGGAAAATTTTTCAGATACGCAAGCGAGCAATATCCTGTACCAAAATCATCAATGGATATAGATACACCCATTTGGTGCAAGTCATGTAATATGTCTTTTGTCAAGTCCATATTTTG
Source organism: Calothrix sp. CBUCES-K 9914 (assembly GCF_059640475.1). Taxonomy (NCBI): domain Bacteria; kingdom Bacillati; phylum Cyanobacteriota; class Cyanophyceae; order Nostocales; family Calotrichaceae; genus Calothrix; species Calothrix sp. CBUCES-K 9914. Next base: position 29,851 of record NZ_JBXXZH010000075.1, on the reverse strand, counting down.
CATCGCTATTCCTTCGGTTATTTCTAATTCCAAACATTCTGGCGCCAGTTGAGTTTCTAATAGTATTTGCTGCACCATATCAACTAAATTTGGCTGCTGAAATTGACGTGCAGATAAATTTACCGAGATAGACAGGGATGGTACAGCTAAAGCTTGTTGCCAATGTTTGGTTTGAGCGCAAGCACTACGAAGTACCCATTCTCCAATCGGAACAATTTGCCCTGTTTCTTCAGCTAATGGAATAAACTTTGTTGGAGATATCAGACCTAACCCGCCATGTTGCCAACGTAACAAAGCTTCCATTTTTGTAATTTCACCAGTTAGAATATTAACCTGGGGCTGATAATGAACGGCAAATTCTTCCTTTTCAAGCGCATAATACAAACTATTTTCCAGTATAAATAGCTCTGTTGTTTGTGTCGTAATTCCAGAATTATAAAATTGGTATTTATTCCTACCCTGTGCTTTTGCACGATTTAATGCAGCGTCCGCATGTTTAATTAAAGTTTCTGCATCCTCTCCATGCAATGGATAAAGTGCAGTTCCAATACTAGCGCTAATGTGTAAATGATGATTTTCTATCTCAAATCTTGGCTGTAACGCTGCGAGTATCCGCTCTTGTATATTAGCAGCATCTTTTACATCACGAATTTTGGGTAAAAGTATTGTAAACTCATCACCCCCCCAGCGAGCGATAATATCACCTTCGCGTAAACACTGTGTTAATCGTTGGGTGACACTCTTAAGTAACTGGTCGCCAACTGCATGACCTAGTGTATCGTTAATTGTTTTAAAACGGTCTAAATCTAAAAAACATACAGCTAGCTTTTCTTCGTTGTTGCTTGCTTGCTGCAAAGCCGAAGCTAATAACTCATTAAATAATACCCGATTTGGTAAGTCAGTTAATAAATCGTGCAGCGATTGATGGTGAACTTTCGCTTCTGCTTTTTTCTGTGCAGTAATATCGCGGAAACTCCATACTCTCCCGACAATTTTGCCACCTACCTGTTGAGGTTGTGAGTAGCGCTCTAAAATTCTACCGTCTTTAAAAGCAACAGCATCATAAATCTGTGCATCTGGACGCACGTGTAATTCTCGAATTGTCGCAATATAATCTTTCGGGTATTTCAACTGACTAAGTGCTATTTTTAAAGCTTGTCTATCAAAACCAAAAGTAAGAAGACTTTCGGGAATTCCCCACATTTGGACGAATTTTTGATTGAACCCTGTAATTTTTCCTTGATTATCGATAACTAAAATACCATCTGCGGTTGATTCCAACGTTGCTTGGTGCAGCGAACGCGATTTTTCTAGTTCGATTTGAATTTGATTAAAATGATCATCATCTAATTCATGAACCTTTGTTAAGGGCGAAGTAGTATCTTTATCGCAATCTTGATGATTCGTGACAGTATAACTATTCACTCTATTATAGTCTTGATACAAACTTTTCGACTTTGGCAACACCGAAGACGAAAACAAGAGCGAGACTATTTTTGCTTTTAAGTTAGTAAGTAAACCAACGATTAACCACATCATTGTAGCCGCTATTATAGGTGAAACATTAGTAAAACTTAGTGTTTTTTGATATTCGCGTGCGTTTTAAGTCATTTTTTGGTTATGTAACCAAAGTATCTGCGAATCATGGAACTGTTCCCATAAGTATTTTGGTTAATATGATTGAGTGATTCATAGTAAGGGCTAGAGTGAATGAAGGTTCAAGCAAACAATATACCTTTTTCATTAACACTAACATGAGACTAACAAAAACTTATACATCTGTATAGGTAGAAATTACTTAATGAGTACAGGTGCCAATTCGCGTAACTTAGCTATAGCTATACGAGTATTACTGTCTAGAGTAATTGTATACTCTAAAAAACGTGGTATCAATTACCGACAATTGATTAATTTTTACTTAACAACTGCTGTTATAAAAAAATGATGAAGAATAAGCAAGAATAATCTTAGGTGTATTCGGTGTGTTATCGGCATTGAGCGCTACAATACTTGACTGAAGCAATTCGCCGTGCAAAGTGGGTAAAAACATGACTGAAGCAAAAATTGGGATTATTGGTGGTAGTGGGTTATACAAAATGGATGCACTTCAAAATGTTAAGGAAGTGCAGGTAGATACACCCTTTGGTTCGCCATCAGACGCATTAATTTTAGGAAAACTGAATGGTCAACAAGTGGTATTTCTCGCGCGTCACGGTCGTGAGCATACATTGTTGCCAACAGAGTTACCATTCCGTGCCAACATCTACGCGATGAAGAAGCTAGGTGTTGAGTATATAATTTCAGCGAGTGCGGTAGGTTCGTTAAAGGAAGAAGTCAAACCTTTAGATATGGTGGTTCCAGACCAGTTCATCGACCGGACACGAAATCGGATATCAACATTTTTTGGTGAGGGAATAGTCGCGCACATTACATTTGGAGACCCAATTTGTAAGAATTTAGCGAAGATACTTAGGGATTCGATTGCTGCATTAAATTTACCTGATGTTAATTTACATTCTGGTGGTACTTATGTTTGTATGGAAGGTCCAGCATTTTCAACTGCAGCAGAATCTAATCTTTATCGTAGTTGGGGCGCCACAGTAATTGGAATGACGAATTTACAGGAAGCGAAACTTGCGCGTGAAGCGGAGATTGCGTATGCGACAATGGCATTAGTTACAGACTACGATTGTTGGCATCCTGACCATGACAGTGTAACTGTGGAGATGGTAGTAGCAAATTTGCATAAAAATGCCGTAAATGCACAGAAAGTGATTCAAGAAGCAGTGAGGCGCCTTTCGGAGTCGGCGCCAGTATCAGAAGCACATTCGGCGTTAAAGTATGCAATTTTGACGAGGTTGGACAAGGTGCCGGATGCGACAAAGCAAAAGCTAGAAGCAATCTTAAAGAAGTATTTGTAGTAAGCACTTCAGTACTTTCACAACCGGTGCTTAAATAAAGAAATCGCTCTTCGCGATTATTACGAAGAGGTTTTCTCATTTTGCTTGAAAAGAAAAACCAAAGCTAGCCCAATTATTAACATTCCACACGTAAGTATCCGACGTATCCTTTTTCTCCTTACTAGCATCATGTAAATCCTGCAAAAGCGCAACAGCAACTTCGTTAGGGTTAGACACATTTACTATACGCTGTAGTTCCGCTCTTGCTATTTTTGTTGCAGCTAGTGCAGCAAGAGTTTGAGTAAAAGGCGCCGTACTTAAAATTAGCTGCACTTCCCAAAAATCCTTGAGTCCTTGTATTATCCATTCAAAACCAGGGTTAGTTTGGGGAATGGTAGTGGTGGCGCCAGGTTCGATAGTAATATTTTGGAGTGAGGGTTGAGATGAGGTGGAGTTTTCCCAAGCGTATAGTCCAAAGGCATTTTTATTACTATCTAACCCTAACAGCATTAGATAAAGCGTTTGATTCGATTTATTTTCAACTTGATATTGAATACGGTTTCCTATAGATACACTATTAATTTCTACACTTTGAGTTTTTAAAGGAGTATTAATTTGTCTTCGTAAAGTTTCCCTGACTATTATAGGTTGTTGGGTGGCGCCGTCTATTGAAGAGAGTGTAACTTTTACTCTAAGCAGGGATGAAGCTTCGTTTTCGGTAAGACGCCATAATTTAGCAGCAAGTAGAGTTTGCAATTTTGGCGCCAGTCTTTGAAGCGCGACTTTAACAGCTTCTCCAACTTCACCTGCTGTATTTGTAATTAACTCGCCACTAAGGGTAAACAAGCCATAACGGCTAGATGATACCATGATAGGTACAGTTTCTTGGGTTTTGTTTAGTAGTTTACCAAATATGTAATCTGCGGGTTGTTCTCCTGCGACTGTTCCGGAAATATGGTTAAGTGTAGCGAAAGCGCTAGTTGCATCAACACGTTCGATACGTTCTAACTTGTCGAGTCCAATGCTAAGTTTAATATTTCGAGGTATAACACGCACAACTTCTTGAATTAATTGTCCAACTTGTAAAGTAGTTGCGGTATCTGTATTACGAAGCGAAGCTTTTGCTGTTAACCCAGAACGCGAGCGTATAACTAAGTTTAAATCTAAGTTTAAATCATTCTCGGAGTTGGAGCTAATAGTGAATCTGGAATTGGCGCCTAAATTTTCCAATACATGAGGTAGTACACCACCCAACCAAAGCAGTGCTGTTTTGCCATCTTCTTCTAATGAAGTTATAGCACCCTCGGCGCCAGTTAAAGTCACATCATTGGTGGCGCCAAAATTACTTTCAAATGTAGTTAGCTGCTGATTTTTTTTGCCATTTAATAAAGTTGGCTGTTGATTACTACCCAGTTGTTGTATGATAGAAGTTACTCTTGTTATACCAGCTTGTAATCTTGTGTAAGAAGGATTTTCCCAAAGGTATTGTGTTAAAGCATAAGTAAACAATCCAGCGCTAAATCCTGATAGCTGTAATTCTCTGGCTGAGTCATTCAGGTTTGATGTTGCAGATAGTACCACAACAAGTGGTGTGTTATTTATTTGACTTTTAAGTTGTTTTTTAAATTCTAATTCATTGTCAGTAATCTTAATATCCTGTGGTTCTGTAGCGCGAATTTTTAAACCACAATTTTTAGTATGATTAGCATTATAACTTGTATCAAGTACTGCAATTACGTTTTCGGTATTGAGCGCGCGTAGCATTAATTGCAGTGTTTCTTCTAATAAATAATTTCGGTCAAATGGTATTAGTGCTTTTTCTGACTTGAGGAAACCACCGTAACCGCTGAAGTGAAAAAATACTACATCACCTGGCTGAACTTGATTAGCTAAAGATTCATTTAAAACTTTTTCAATTGCATCTCTAGTAGCTTGTTCATCAGTTAAACATAAAACATCCGACGGTTGGAAGCCAAAGCGATAAATTAAAAGTTCTTTTTGCAGTTGTACATCAGTCAAACAACCATTTAAGCTAGGAAAATCAGAGTAGTTATTAATGCCTACAAGTAGAGCAAACTTACGTACACTGGGTAGAGCCAAAGCTTGATAATAACTGTTTCCTAAACTTAGCCATTCAGCTTCAGTTATACCTAGTACAGCGAGTATGCCGCCAATACGCTGCAAAAAAGTCCGACGTTTCATCATTCGACACCTCAGCCCCTATTTATATCAGCTTACAGATTAAAGGGCTAAAATCCAGATTGTAAAGCTTCAACTAATACTGTTTTTTAAAGATAAATACTGTATTGTGGAGGAAGGGGTAAGGAGTAAAGAATAATCCTTTCCCCTTTTGCCTTTAAACATTTATCGGAACATTTATCGGAACTTGCATCGCGCGCGCGAGTTCAGCGGCAACTTCGGGACGGGAAAATTCTGGTGGTGGTAGTTCTCCACGACGTAGCATTTCCCGAACTTTTGTACCAGATAGGTGAACTCGCTCACTGGGAGTGCTAGGACTGGTTTTGGTTGTTGCCATCTGTTTGGTACGTAAACAGTAGAAAGCGTGTTCAAACATCATTGGCGTAATGCCTAGTTCTTTTGGTTTGAACTCGTCAAAGATATATTGAGCGTCGTAAGTACCGTAGTAGTCACCAACTCCAGCGTGGTCACGTCCAACAATAAAGTGCGTACAACCATAATTTTTGCGAACTAAGGCGTGGAAAATTGCCTCACGAGGTCCAGCATATCTCATTGCTGCTGGATTAATCGCTAAAATTACCCGGTCTTTAGGGTAGTGGTTTTCGAGTAAAATCTCGTAGCAACGCATCCGCACGTCAGCAGGGATATCATCCTCTTTTGTTGCTCCGACGAGTGGGTGTAGAAACAAGCCATCAACGGTTTCCATCGCGCACTTTTGAATGTACTCGTGCGCGCGGTGGATGGGGTTACGAGTTTGGAAACCAACGATAGTTCGCCAGCCTTTTTCTATGAACATTTGACGTGATGCGACTGGGTCAATTTGATATTTGGGAAATAATGGATGGGGTTGACGTTCTAAAAGCCACACATCTCCCGCTAAATGTATTGAACCTTGGCTGTATAAAACTTTAACGCCTGGGTGCTTTTCATCGTCTGTACGGTAGACTCTAATTGCTTCGCGTTCTTTGTTATAAGTATACTTTTCTGTTAACAGTAATACACCAATATACTCACCTTCGGAGTTATCCAAACGAATATAGCTACCTTCAGTTAGTGGCGCCGCGACATCTTCGGATACTGATAATGTTATGGGGATTGACCAAGCGGTTCCTGCTTCAAGGCGCATTGAATCAACAACACTGTTATAGTCAGCTTGGTTTAAAAATCCAGTCAGAGGGCTAAAACCGCCAATAGCAATCATTTCCAAGTCAGATACAGCACGCGCGTCGAGTTGGACTCGCGGCAAGTAATCAGCTTTTGAGAGAAATTCTTCTTTTTGTGCAGGAGTGGCGATGCGGTTAACCAACTCCCCACCGTGGGGGGCAATGGCTTGTTTCTGGTTACTCAACTTGATCCCTTCTTTGCTATGTAATACGACTTTTTACATTTATTTAATAACTTATCATTTTGGTTGCTAAGATTCCCGACTTCCTTCAAGAAGTCGGGAATCTGACACTAACAACTCACTAAACTTCTGCGACTACAGCTTCCTCTTCTGTCTCAATAAACATTTGCACGCGCGCACGATAGTCTCTGAGGGTGCTATCTACCCATTCACGGTCATTGCTATTAATATACAAATGCACTAAAGGTTCACTGGCATCAGGTAGTACTAGTATCCAGCTATCATCGTAAGGCTGACAGATTTTTACGCCGTCTATGAGTTCTAGGTTTTGTGCTGGGTGGGTTTCGACGAGATACCGCATTAAGGCGCCTTTTACAGTCCAAGGACAACGAACTGTATAGGTTTTGTGGATAACGCGGGGTAGTTCTGAACGTACTGAGGCTAAGGAACGTTCTTGAATAGTCAGCATTTCGATTAATTTGGCGATGCAGAACATGGCATCGAAACCGGGATGCAGTTCTGGGAAAATGAAGCCTGTATCACCACTACCACCTAATACGACATTTGGGTTTTTGTGACATGCTTCCATTAAGGCGGTAGGGTTAGCTTTAGTACGAATAACTTTACCGTCGTGGCGCCGAGCGATTTGTTCAACCGCACTTGAGGCATGAACGGGTACAACTACAGTACCCCTAGGATGTGACGTTAAGACCATATCTACCATTAACGCGGTTAGTATTTCACCGCGAATAGGCATTCCTGACTCATCGACTAAAATTAGCTGTTCACCGTTTGCTGATACTTGGATGCCGAAGTTAGCTTTTAATGCTTCAACGACGTGCCCTAACTGCGTTAGTAAAGTCTCGCGGTTTGTCGCTGACATGGCGTTTTTATTCAAACTCGCGTTTAACACTACGACATCGGCGCCAAATTGGTCGAGCATTTGTGGTAGTACTGCACCCGACACCGCGTAAACGTAGTCAATTACGACTTTGGCGCGACTGTTACGAATTGTGTCGATATGTAGAAATTTTTCAAAAGCCATGCAGTAGATATCAGAAACTTGGCTAGGGTATGCGACATCACCAACTTCGTGAACTAGGGCACGTCGCATATCTTCTTTAAAGAATGCTCCTTCGATTTTCTTTTCTTTGGGTTTAGAAAGGTTGATACCTTTGCTATCCATAAATTCGATAAGTATATAGTCGGCACGGTCGGGGTGTACGCGCACGTGAATACCACCCTGCACACCCATTGTGGGGATAACGGTGCGCGCGATAGGGATAGCAGTTGCATCGAAGTTTTGAATATCGACACCTACCGACATTAAACCCGCGATTAACGACCGTGTTACCATGCGTGAAATATTACGTTGGTCACGAGATACTGTAACTTTGGAACCAGGTTTAAGGGTTGAACCGTATGCTGCACCTAGCTTTACAGCAAATTCGGGGGTTATATCGATGTTTGCTAATCCTTGAACTCCCCGCTGTCCGAATAAATTGCGCTGTGCAGTGTTGCCCCAAATTAAATTAATGTTTAGGGTGGCGCCTGATTCAATCTTTTTGCTCGGCCAAACTCTTACAAACGGGCTAATTTGTGCCTCTTCCCCAACAGTCGATAGTGAACCAACAACCGCTCCTTCGAGTACATGCGCTCGGCGGTCTACTCGTGTTCCACGTGATATTACGCAGGCACTTAAGTGACATTCATCACCTAGTATTGCTCCGTTCCAAACAATTGGACGCTTCAGGTTAGCATCGGCACCGATTGTAACGTTATCACCAATTACTGAACCAGGTTCAATTTGGACGCGGGCGCCAATACGGCAGTTATCGCCAATGACTACAGGAGGTTCAATTTGTGCGGTCGAGTCAATGTAAGTATTTTGACCAACCCATAACCCAGGTGAGACTTCATTATAAGCTACATCTAACTTAACTTTACGTTCGAGAGCATCGTATTGTGACTCACGGTAAGCATCTAAGTGTCCGACATCGCACCAATACCCTTTAGCTACGTAGCCATACATTGGTTCGTTTTTCGCCAGAAGTAAAGGGAATAGGAATGAAGAGAAATCTGATTCTGTGTTTTCTGGTAAATAATCTAAAACTTCTGGTTCTAGAATATAAGTACCAGTATTAACGGTATCAGAGAAAATTTCGCTCGTCGAGGGTTTTTCTAAAAATCGGTTAATTCGACCATCTTTGTCGGTAATTACAACACCAAATTCGATTGGGTTTGGGACACGCGTCAAAATCAAAGTTGCCTTTGACTTTTGCTGCTTGTGAAATTCGATTGCTGCAGTCAGGTCAAAATCTGTTATACTATCACCGCTAATTACTAAAAAAGTTTCATCAAGAAGCTCGGCAATGTTTTTGACGCAGCCCGCCGTACCTAAAGGCTGGTCTTCTTCGACAGCATAGGTCATTTGTACACCAAAATCGGCACCGTCTTGGAAATAATCGCGCAATGCATCGGGAAGGTAATGCAAAGTCGCAATGACTTCGTTAATATTATGCCGTTTGAGAAGATTGATGATGTGTTCGGCAATGGGACGATTTAGAATTGGCACCATTGGTTTAGGCAGATCGCAAGTGAGGGGACGAAGCCGCGTCCCTGAACCTCCTGCCATTAATACTGCACGCATAAATCCTCCTTAGTTATCTGCACGACTGATGCTGCACCTTTAGACTCTTGTAGATAGTCAAATCACCAACTATCTATAGTGTCCTACGAATGTTCATGTTTTAGGAACTTTCGGCGGTGGCAGTTAGTCGAACGATTGATTAGAGCTAACCGAAACACTAGCTTGTTTTTGAAGAGAAAATCAAGAAGCTTGTTGTCCAATATATCTGGAATGGGCGCCAGTACACGTTGTAGTTAAGGTATATAAAAAGTAACTGGCTATTGGGAGGGCGGTTAGATTAAACTGGTATATAATCGATTGTTTGATAGAGATACCACGGAAATTGATAAGGGTGTTACAAAAGTAACGCACTTTACATTTGTTGTGCTTGTAATTTAAATGTCAATATAAATATAGAAATACTTAGCTTAGATTTAACCAGTAGTGTTTGGAGTAAATGGAAATGGAAATAATAGGTATTGTATTTGGAATTATTTACGTCAGTGGTATTTGGAAGTTCTGGAATGGGTTTGAAAGAACAAACTTTCAAAAGTCATTACCAAACCGTTTAAGTTTATCTTTACTGTGGCCTGTATTGTTAATTACAAATAAGTCTTTTCGTCGCAATTTTCAGAAAGCCTTAAAGGGTTAGAGATTTATATTGTTATTACTCAGATTCTCGACGCGCTCTACGTAGTCGGGAATCTTATTTTTTGGTTCTAAAATGAACATTTGTAAATAATATTAAGATTCCTCACGATTTCCTCACAATCTCGAAATACTTTTGAAGTTAAGCAGGTATGTACTTTACGTAATATCAAAATTTCGAGTGTTAACCATGAGTAATTGCCCTTGTTGTTCCAATGTATTACTTAGACATGTTCAAGGTAATAAAGTATACTGGTTTTGCCGCAATTGCTGGGAGGTTATGCCTATATTTGATCAAGATAAGTATGTTTCATCAAAAGTAATGAGGCAGGAAGCACTTTCAGGAAAACGCTCGACACAAAGAATAAGAAAAGAACGGGAAATTTATTCCCCAGGATAGATGAGATGTTTTTAAGATTTATATAATTCATCAAGGTGTTTAAAAAAAACTGGGTTTCCAAGAATTTTGTATGGAGACTCAGTTTTTCTGTACAATCAGTAATAATAATACTGTATTTTAAACTTCACTTCGATGAAAGTTTTAGTTGTCGAAGATGATACGCTTTTCGGTGAGATGCTTGCTGCTATCCTCAGCAATCTAAATTACGTGGTTGAAGTTGCGGTAGATGGAGAACAAGCTTGGAATTTAATTGAATATTACGAGTATGATTTAATACTTCTGGATGTTTTGTTACCGAAAATAGATGGTATAACTCTTTGTCGTCAAATTCGCGCGCGCGGTCTTGTGGCACCGATATTACTTGTGACTGGGTGCAATGACAGTCATGAAAAAGCGGTTGGTTTGAATGCTGGTGCTGATGATTATGTTGTAAAACCGTTTGACGAAGAGGAACTAGTCGCGCGGATACATGCACTTTTACGTCGTGGTGTATCGTCACAACCAGTGTTAGAGCATGGTGAGTTACGACTTTATCCTGTAAGCTGTGAAGTAACTTATCGTAACGAAATGTTAACTTTAACACCGAAAGAATACGGACTGTTAGAGTTGTTTATGCGAAACAGCAAGCGATTATTTAGCTGTGGAATGATTTTAGAACATTTATGGACGTATGATGAAATGCCAGGTGAAGAAGCGGTGCGGACTCATATTAAAGGGTTGCGACAAAAGCTCAAAGCAATAGGCGCCCCTGATGATTTAATTGAAACAGTGTATGGAATTGGCTACCGTTTAAAGGCGCTACAAAAATCCAAGGTATCAGTTGCCAATTTAAAATCCAAACAAAAAACTCTGTTGGCAGTTAGTGAGATATGGGAAAAATATAAGGGTAGAGTCTCAGAACAAGTTAATACATTAGTACAAGCTGGATTGGGTTTAGATAATGGGGAATTAGATTTAGAACTACGTTCAAAAGCACTTCAAGAAGCACATACTTTAGCTGGTTCGCTAGCTTCTTTTGGTTTTCCAGAAGGTTCCAAAATTGCTGCACAACTTGAAAAGCTGCTCAAGGTTGAAAACTTGCATACACATATAAATGATGTTAAGAAATTTGATACTCTAGTGAAAGCTTTGCAGCAGGCAATTAAACCATCTTCACAGCAAACACCTGTGATTGAACCAATTGAACTCAACGAACAAGCGGTTGCTAAGATTTTAGTTGTTGATGATGACCCAAAAATTGTAGCGATTTTGGAGACTTTGCTTGCTCCTTGGGGGTTAAAAGTATATCCACTCGATAACCCTGAGCGTTTTCATTCCTCACTTGCTTTCATTAACCCAGATTTAGTGATTTTAGATGTGCAAATGCCACTTTGCAGTGGAATTGAGCTTTGTCAACAAGTCCGTAATGACAGTAATTGGAATGATTTACCAATTTTGTTTTTGACGGTTCATAACGATGCTGACATTATAAATCAGGTTTTTACCGTTGGCGCCGATGACTTTGTAAGTAAACCAATTGTTGGGCCGGAATTAGTAACACGTATTCTCAACCGTTTGGAACGAAGTAAGCTACGACGTCAGCATATACAAACTGAACTACGGCAAAGCAACCGGATGCTCAAAACTCTAAGTGCTTGTAATCAAGCTTTACTACGCGCGGAAAAGGAGTTATATTTATTACAAAATATTTGCCGAATAATTACTGAAGTAGGAAATTATCAGTCGGTATGGGTAGGTCTTGTTGATGATACACCGAATCATATTATCCCTGTTGTACAAGCAGGTAATATATCAGAAAAATTCTCTTTTCTTGCAGCTAAAGCGATTGAAAGTATTGAAACATGTGTATTCAATGAAGGTACACAAGGAGTTTCTGTAGCAGCAATTTCTATACCTCTAATATCAAACAGTAAAGCGTTTGGTGTGATTAATATTAGTGCCAATGAACCAAATGCTTTTAATAGTGAATGCGTGAAGCAACTGGAGCAATTAACTGCTGATTTAGCGTATGGTATTATTTCGCTGCGTCAAAAACAAGAGCGTACCGCCGAATTAGTACAGGTGAATGAGACTTTGCAATGTGAACTTGAAAGACGTTTCCAAATGCAGGAAGCGCTACGAAATTCTCAAGCATTGTTTGCTGGGATTGTTAGTATTGCTGACGATGCGATTATTTCGATTGATAGCAACCAGTGTATCACTTTGTTTAACTCCGGCGCCGAGAAGATATTTGGTTATTTGGCATCGGAAGTTTTGGGAAAACCTTTGGATTTACTGTTACCCCAAAGATATACTCAAGTACATCGGCGCCATGTGACAGAGTTTAAACAATCTCCAAACACGTCACGAAAAATGGCAGAACGACGGGAAATATACGGAGTCAGAAAAGATGGTACAGAGTTTCCAGCGGAAGCTTCGATTTCTAAGTTGGAATTAGCTGACGATATAGTTTATACAGTATATTTACAAGATGTTAGTGACAGAAAGCAAATCGAACGAATGAAGAATGAGTTTATATCAGTGGTGAGTCACGAGTTGCGAACTCCTTTAACTTCGATTCACGGTTCGCTGGGTATGTTAGCAAGTGGTTTAATGAAACCAGATTCAGAACAAAGTCAGCGTTTACTACAAATTGCAACCGATAGTACCGAACGTTTGGTCAGATTAATTAATGACGTATTGGATATTGAACGTATCGAGTCGGGTCGGGTAAAGATGTCGAAGCAAATTTGCGACGCTGGTGATTTAATAAATGAGGCAGTGAATGTAATTCAACCGCTAGCGGATAGAGCAAATATTAGGTTATCTGTAACTCGGTTATCTATAAATGTTCGGGTAGACCCGGACCGCATCGTTCAAACTTTAACGAATTTATTCAATAACGCGATTAAATTTTCCAAACCTGATACTACAGTTGAGTTGGAAGTTCAGAAACGAAATAAAGAAGTATTGTTTATTATTAAAGATAACGGACGTGGTATTCGAAACGATAAGCTAGAAGTTATCTTTGAGAGATTTCAGCAGCTTGATGCTTCTGACGCGCGTCGGCAAGATGGTACAGGTTTAGGGTTAGCAATTTGCAAAAGTATAGTTCAGCAGCATAACGGGCAAATTTGGGCAGAGAGTATTTTAGGTGAAGGTAGTACTTTTTATTTTACCATTCCCCTCGAGTAGCATAGGCCAAAGCGCCTGTGCGATTACGTGTATAGTTAATTAATATAAAAAGGGAGTAATATGACTCAAGCATTATTCAAACCAATAACAGTTCAAGAATTTTTGGAATGGATTCCAGAAAATTCGGATAAACGTTACGAACTACATAATGGGGCAATTGTTGAAATGTCACAGCCAACAGGGGAGCATGAAGAGGTTACAGGATTTTTAAATATAGAAATTTCTTCAGAAATCAAACGTTTAAAATTAGCTTACTCAATTCCGAAAACTGCGCTAGTTCAATCTGCTACTAGTGATTCTGCTTACTCTCCAGACGTATTAGTACTTAATAAATCAGCTTTAAAATCAGAAGAACTTTGGTTAAAGTATTCTACTGTTCAGAGTGGCGCTTCTATCCCCTTAGTCATTGAAGTAGTTAGTACAAATTGGCGCGATGACTATTATAAAAAGATGGGTGAGTATGAAGAAATAAAAATACTTGAGTATTGGATTGTAGATTATCTTGGATTGGGTGGGATTAAATATATAGGTAGCCCAAAACAACCCACTTTATCAATTTATAACTTAGTTGATGACGAATACCAGGTTTCTCAATTTAGGGGGGAAGAGCGCATTATTTCTACTGCATTCCCAGAACTAAACCTGACCGCGCAACAAATTTTTAACGCCGCTTTATGACTGTTGACTTTTTTAAGATTAGAGTTAGGCGCCCTTATGATGCGAAAAATCATTCACATAGATATGGACGCTTTCTATGCATCTGTAGAACAGCGGGATAATCCAAATTATAGGGGTAAACCGTTGGTAGTTGGAGGTTCACCGAATCAACGGGGAGTAGTGGCAGCTGCTAGTTACGAAGCGCGAAAATTTGGTATTCACTCGGCAATGTCCGCGCGTGTTGCTCAAGCCAAATGTCCTAACTTGATTTTTGTAAGACCTAGATTTGAAGTATATCGTGCGATTAGTGACCAGATTCATGATATATTTCGGTGCCACACAGATATATTTGAGCCTGTTGCTCTTGATGAAGCTTATCTTGACGTTAGCGAAAATAAGCAGAATATCCCTTATGCTTCGACGGTCGCACGGCACCTAAGAGGGGAGATATTCGCACAGACTCAACTGACTGCATCTGCGGGTGTATCTACGAATAAGTTTTTGGCAAAAATGGCATCTGGCGCCAATAAACCTAACGGGATGACAGTTATTCTTCCTGAAAAAGCTTGCAGTTTTGTAGAAGCGCTACCAATTGAGAAGTTTCATGGAATAGGGAAAGTTACTGCTGCTAAAATGCACTCGTTAGGAATTAAGACAGGTGCTGATTTGAAGATGCGCGCGCTTTCTGAATTAACTCAACATTTTGGGAAAGCGGGGCATTACTATTATAAAATAGCGAGAGGAGAAGATGACCGTGTGGTAGAGGCGAATCGGATAAGAAAATCAATAGGCGCCGAAACTTCATTTGCTCAAGATTTGAGTGATACAGCAACGATGCTATTGGAATTAGAAAGAATTGCTAAGGAGCTTAAACAGCGTATAGATAAAAACCAAGCGCGCGGTCGCACTTTAACATTGAAAGTAAAGTTTTCCAACTATCAGCAAATAACACGTAGTAAAACTTTATTTTCGTCAATTAATGATTTAAATACTATTATTTTTGAAGCTAAAGCACTTTTTGAGACAATTGTACTTGATGGACAAAGCATTCGATTACTAGGTATTTCTTTGTCCAATTTAGATAATGTTAATCAAGCTCAAATAATTCAATTACCATTATTTCAATTATTAAAAAATAATTAAAAATAATAGTAAATAGTATTATTTAGGAACTTTATAGCCAGCTTGTTGAGCAGCTGCTGTAGTAGGGAAACATTTTTCTGCCTTAGCTGTATTGTACTCAGGAGACTTCGTAGTGAGGGCGATTTTTCCAAGTCTTTTACTTGTTATACCTTTTATTGGACTACCGCTTGGACAAGTTGTACCTTGAGGTGCAGTTGCTTGTGTTGTCTGTGCTTTAGATGTTTCGGTTGGCGCCGTTGTTGTGGTAGTTGTAGTTGTTGAGGTGTCCGAAGCGTTATCTTGTTTACCACCGCAGCTAGATACAGTAATTAGCATTAATAGTACTAAGGCACTGGTGGTGATACGGGAAATTTGTAGCGGTTTCATTGACTTAACCCTCGATGACATTGTATTAAGTAAGTATCAAGTACGCGCGTGGCAAATAGAAATAAGATATTTATAGGACTAAGGTACTGGCGAGTGGTGTTGGTATGAAGCGTATTTTAGTGGTAGACAATGAAGAATATATTCAAGAAGTTACAAAAATTTGCTTAGAGACTGTTGCAGGGTGGGAAGTCATAACAGCTGCTTCTGGAAGTGAATGTATTTCTAAAGCTGAGACTTACTTACCCGACGCTATTTTACTCGATGTGATGATGCCTGATATGGATGGTCTTGCCACCTTTGAAAAGCTTCAAGATAATCCAGCTACGAAACAAATACCTGTAATTTTATTAACCGCAAAAATTCAGGCTAGCGATAGGTGCCGTTATGCGGAGCAAGGTATAAAAGATGCTATCGCTAAACCTTTTAATCCAACTGAATTAGCAAATCAAGTTTCAGCTATTTTAGGTTGGGGAGAAGATAAGTAGGGTGCGTGACGCCATAACAATCCACAAAACAAAACGAATGGTCTAGTAGCGTCACGCACCAGACTTACAAGTCAGGAGTTAGGTTATTATTCAAAGAGCCATTCCCATGATAGCGCGCGAACTATGACTCAAGTCAAAGCCAAGCTTACCGTTGAAGAGTTTATGAAACTCCCCGAAGGAGATACTATTTACGAACTAGTTGACGGTGAAGCTGTCCCCAAATTTAAAAACGATACGATGTCACCAAAGTTTTTTCATAGCTCTACAGCAGGTGCATTATTTATATTACTGTCAACGTGGGCTACTGGAAGAGGACGGGTTGTTATTGAATGGGCAATCAAGTTAACACGGGATAAACAAGATTGGGTTCCTGTTGCTGATTTGACGTATGTTTCCTATAATCTCCTTCAAGAAGATTGGTTGGAAGATGAAGCTTGTCCTGTTGCACCCGAATTAGTTATTGAAATTATTTCCCCTGGTCAAACTTTTGGAGAAATGATGGAAAAAGCAATTAACTATCTCAAAGCTGGGGTTAAACGAGTTTGGATTATTGATACTAAAGCAAAAACTATTACTATTTTTTACCCGGATGCTCTACCTCAAACTAAGCGAGGCGCCGATATTTTAGAGGATTCTCTATTGTCAGGGTTAAAAATTACACCACAGCAAATTTTTCAGCAAGCTCAAATAATGCTTTAATTAATAATTTCCTAATAAGTTACATTAAGTGAGTGCGTAGCAAAAAGTAAAAAGTAAAACAAATAATAAATCAATCTTGTGGGATGGGCATCCTTGCCCGTCACTAACTATAACTACAGGGCGCTCCGGGATGCCCGCTCCACAAGATACTCCACAAGATAGGAAAATACTTTATACAATTCCTAAATAAAGGATAGGGCAATTTACGGTTACATGTGATATACCCGAAGTAAGGGAAGTATTTTCCCTAGTGGTTCATGTCATTAATTCTGGGATGTTGGCGCAGATTATAATCCCCCCTGCCCCCCTTAATAAGGGGGGTATAAAAGCGTCATTCTTAGCCCCCCCTTATTAAGGGGGGTTGGGGGGGATTTGATTCAACCACCCAAAACTAATGACACGAACCACTAGTAACCAGAGCTTCTATAAAGGGGGTATGTACTTATGGTATTAACTAAGAACACTTTAACTGAATGCTCCAAAGAACAGGCTTTTGTCCTCTGGTTTGAAGATGTTGGTATAAAAGATATTCCCTTTGTAGGTGGGAAAAATGCCTCTTTGGGAGAAATGATTCAACAACTCAAGCCTGAAGGTGTTAATGTTCCTAATGGTTTTGCCACTACTGCATACGCTTATAAATATTTCATTGAGTCAGCACAGTTAGAAGAGAAGCTTCGTAAGTTGTTTTATGACCTTGATGTTGAAGATATCAACAATCTGAAACATTGTGGTGAGCAAGCGCGCGCTTTGTTAATGAATACTCCTTTCCCAGCAGATTTACAAGAGGCAATAAGCGGCGCCTATCAAAAGCTTTGCGAGCAGTATAATGAAAATACTGATGTTGCAGTACGTTCGAGTGCAACTGCTGAAGATTTACCCGATGCTAGTTTTGCGGGACAACAAGATACATATCTTAATATTACAGGTATCGAAGCGGTTTTAAATGCGTGTCATCGCTGCTTTGCTTCCATATTTACTGACCGCGCGATATCTTACCGTGAAGCTAAAAACTTTGACCATTTTGATATTGCCCTTGCTGTTGGAGTGCAAAAAATGGTGCGTTCCGACTTGGCGACATCGGGAGTAATGTTTAGTATTGATACTGAGACAGGTTTTGAAAATGCTGTTCTTATCACTGCTGCTTACGGGTTGGGTGAGAACGTTGTGCAAGGAACCGTAAATCCCGATGAGTATTATGTGTTTAAACCAACATTAAAAGACGGTTTTCGACCCATAATTGATAAGAAGTTGGGTAGTAAAGCTTTGAAGATGGTTTATTCTGGGTCAACAACTAATAATATTCCAGTATCTACGGAAGAGCAGCATAGATATGCTCTTAGTGATGACGAAATATTACAATTAGCTTCGTGGGCATGTTTAATCGAAGACCATTACTCTATTGTTAACGGCGCCTATAGTCCAATGGACATTGAGTGGGCAAAAGATGGTATTACAAACGAGTTATTTATAGTGCAAGCACGTCCAGAAACTGTACAGTCACAGAAAAATCACGCAGTGTTACGGACTTATAAGCTGTCAGGGAAAGAGAAAAATCTTTTGGTGACAGGTCGTGCTGTTGGGGAAATGATTAATCAGGGTAAAGTTAGGGTAATTGTTGACACAAGTAAAATTAATGAGTTTCAACCAGGGGAAGTACTCGTTACTAATAGAACTGACCCTGACTGGGAACCTATAATGAAGCGCGCGAGTGCTATTATTACTAATTCTGGGGGAAGAGTATGTCACGCCGCAATCATAGCAAGGGAATTAGGTGTTCCTGCAATTGTTGGATGTGGTAATGGAACACAGGTATTAAAAACAGGGCAAGATGTAACTGTTTCTTGTGCGGAAGGTGAAGAAGGACGAGTTTATGAGGGGTTATTACCTTTTGAAGTTGAAGAAATACCTTTGGAAGATTTACCCCGTACTCGTACTAAGATTTTAATGAACGTTGGCAACCCACAGGAAGCGTTTAAACTATCAATGATTCCTAATGATGGAGTGGGTTTAGCGCGTACTGAGTTTATCATTGCCAATCATATTCAAACACATCCAATGGCTTTATTGCGTTACGACGAGTTAAAAGACGAAACTGCAAAAGCGAAAATAGCCGAAATAACAGCACTATATAAAGACAAATCGCAGTATTTCGTAGATAAATTAGCGCAAGGTATCGCGACTATTGCCGCAGCGTTTTATCCTAACCCTGTAATTGTCAGGATGTCGGACTTTAAGAGTAACGAATATGCGAATTTACTTGGTGGTAGACAATTTGAACCCCACGAAGAAAACCCAATGCTGGGATGGCGAGGCGCCGCGCGTTATCATGATGTCGGTTATCGCGATGCGTTTGCTTTAGAATGTCGCGCGCTCAAAATTGCTCGTGATGAAATGGGTTTAGTAAATCTAATTCCAATGATTCCATTTTGCCGTACTCCATACGAAGGACGTTTAGTAATTGAAGAAATGGCTTTAAATGGACTAAAGCAAGGTGAAAAAGGTTTACAGGTTTATGTAATGTGCGAGTTGCCGAACAATGTCATCATGGCAGAAGAGTTTGCGGATGTTTTTGATGGGTTTTCAATTGGTTCCAATGACCTAACACAGCTAACATTGGGAATTGATAGAGATTCGTCTTTAGTAGCTCCCTTGTTTGACGAACGCAGCGAAGGTGTGAAGCGAATGGTAAAAATGGCTATTGATGCAGCAAAACGCAAAAACCGTAAAATTGGTATTTGTGGACAGGCGCCTAGTGATTATCCAGAGTTTGCCCTGTTTCTAGTTCAAGAAGGAATAGACACAATTAGCTTGAATCCTGACTCGGTATTAAAGACAATGCTAGAAATCGCTAAAGTTGAAAATAAGGAGTAAAGACAAAACAAATCTCCCACCACTAGTGGTCTGTGTCATAAGTTCTTGTAGGTTATCTGTCCCAGATGACCGGACGCACAGGCGAGACGCCTATGCTACGAACACACCAAAACTATTGACACGAACCACTACTACGATTTGAATGCAAGAGATATGTGGGAGAAGGTGTTTGGAGTATGGCTGTGGCAGTATGGAACTTTACAAGCAGTGTCCAAATAAGCAAACTTTGGGTTTACGCTTTTCGATCTCGCGACCAATTGCTTCTTGAGGTGTTGAAAGCTTTAAACCTGGAAACAGTTGGTTGACGATACCAATATAGCTGTTAACTTCAGCAGCAGTACGAGCAAACTCAGAAAATCCAGAAAAGCCAACATCAAAGATGCAACCTTCCATCAAATCTTGAGTGACTTTTGCCTCTGTACAGGCATTTCGCGCCTTTTGTATCTGATTGGCAGACAGCATATTGAGGGTCAAATAGTGACTTGGGAAACCGGGATCGACATAGCTTTGGGTAGTCTTGCCAGGTGGGTAATCAAATAAAGATTCTTCTTGCTTGACGCGCCAGCTATTCCCAAATCCTTTGTAGAGTTGGTCAAAATAGACTTTTTCGGCTTTATCCAGCACACCAGGCGCCCTCAGTCCTACTTGGTTGAACACTTTATTCAAATCCCCGTAGGTTGACCTAACCTCTAGAACATTAGTGCCACCACGAGTTTGTAAATCATCATTCGGATTGCCATTGACATTTCCGAGCAAGCCGCTATATTTTCCTGATCGATTATAGACAAAGGGTGAAATATTGAAGAATGCAGTATTACCAGCACCAGCTTGGCTAACGAGGACTTTTTCACCTGTGGGGGACAGAACAACATAAGTACTTCCTTGCTGCGAAATCTCCCCGCCACCTGGAAGAGTTAGTTTGTTACCTTGGATTTTTGTCGGTTTGCCATTCACTCGTAGAGGTGTGCTGGTATCACCATCAGGAAATTCTCTAGCGTACAAAGCAACGCGCGAGCTCCCCACTTTCATGGCTACGGCACTATTAACTGAGAGAGAAGAAGCATAAGGCGCATGTCGTGTTTGAACTTCAAAGGCGTCATTGCTGGATTTTACGAGAATGAATTCTCCTAGGGCTTGTAAATCATATCTTAAACCATCAAATGTAGCTAGATGTGGGTCGTTATAGGTTTTTCCTTGTACCTGTTTGCACTGGTCTTCCTGATACTTTTTACCAGCTTGTTTTAATTGCTCATACTGATCTTTAGATAACATAGGTTGCTTATCAATGTTTCCATTTCCAACTGCGACCTGCCATGCTTTCTGTCTCAAATCAAGGACGTTTTGTGTTAGACCTAAAAAATAATCAGTTAATTTTGCAAGTTGTCTAGGAATCCAACTGAATATTTCATCTAGGGTGTCATCTCCAGCAGCTTTTAAAGTGGATTCAGTACAATCGAATTCTTTCTTTAAGTCAGTGATGTTTTGATGATACCGATTTTCTAAAGAATATCTTAATGCGCGAGCCAAGTCATGATTGATATGAGCATCTGCTCCTGAATCTAGCACACGCTGGACAAAACCTGGATATGAGCCATCACAAAATTCTGGGTGGTCTATTGGATCAGAACACACTTTTTTATATTCCTTAGTTGTAATTGTCGCTAGTTGAAAATGTGCATTCCAGTGTGGCTCTGCTGTTTTCCCGCTATCCCAATTTTCACGATTAACTTCATAAGCTGCATAAAATGCCTGCATTTGCTGCATTTTATCTATTGGATACAAGAAATCACCATTCGCTAGTCTTTTAAGCTCCTCCATCGTTACGTTATAATAGAACTCTGGAAATACACCCATAAAATTATGATTATTGAAGAATTCTTGTCTGTATTTATTAAGTTGTGCAGCAGCACCAAGAAGTTCTTGATATAAATCTCTTAGTTTTTGACCTTCACTAGAATTTTCATCAATTCCAGCTTGCTTAAACATTTTATTGGAATTGCAGATAGATGCATTTTTGTCTTTGGTAGAGTCTTTACAATCATCTTTATTAATAGCTATAGATTCACTCTCAAATTTTGATTTAACACTCATGTTACCTTTTGGCCACTTTGTTGCGACCGCAAAACTATCATTACCTAAGTAAGCGTTACACAAGCCTGAATTAAAAGCTAAAATTCCGCACAGTGAAACAGCAAAAACTCTTCTTAACAGTCCTTCACATAAGAAAGTAGTTATAACGCTAACAATACCAATTACCCAAAATCTAATTCCACGCATAAAATTTATCTACCTAATAGTTGTTTGGTTTGTATCGTCTTGCATCAATTTGTGGTGCCGCTCAAGTAATATGGTTAATGAAAAAGATTAGATAAAAACAATAAATTAGAGAGAGAGATCGCCATCACATGATAATTTGGGTCGTCTTAGTTTGTAATTTGTGAGGGAATTTAGCTGTTGTGGGGTTCTTTAGCTTAGATTGGTGAAAGTAACATGCCATTAACCAAGGCAGTACATGTTACCGCCAAAAGTAACTTATTCATTTTTCTTTTTTGGAATACCGCAGTAAATATACCATGTGCATCTGTCAAAAATTGTACAGTAGACTACTAAGAGCAATCATTCGGTGAGGATTAAAAGTATAAAATAATACTTTAACATCTTTGTATAAAAACTAATATTTCTTTTTATTCGCTCAAAATTGCGATTATTTGTCTAGATTTTATCGCAACTGATAAGGCGCTGTTCGACAAGGTAAACAGAAGGTGGCCAAAAGATTGCTGATGTTAATGTTTGCCCTCCTAGTTCTTGGCATTTGGGTTGTATACGCATTTCATTACCCAGGCGCCAGCTACAGCGGTTTTGCGTATATTTACCCCATAGTTGTTCAAGTTCTTTGAGGGTTTGACAAGGTAGAAAAACTTGCTCTCCTTCGTTTAACTTGCCATCGTTATCTAAATCTGCTTTTGCTCCTTGCTCACGCATTAAAATTGCATATGTGACTTTAAGGGCGCCTGTATACTGGTTTTCAAATTTGGAAAAGTCTGGAGTTTCTAATTTACCAAAGTTACCTACTTTTAATTGTGCTTCTAACAGAGGAATTTGGGTTTGACTGATTATTTGACTCAAAGATGTTTCAGCTTGTTTAGACATAACACTTAATTGTTTGATTTGGTGATTATCTGCTGAAGGTTGTAAGTTATTACTTAGAAATATTATTTGACGATAGTCATCGAGTGCTTTACTGATTTCACCGTTTCGCTGATTGCTTTGAGCTTTTTCCAACAGTTGAGGTAAACTAGCTAAAATGTTCTTTCTAATCTCTGGAGTTACTGTTTTAAATGTTGCATAGCGAATTAGCTGTGCTAGTTGCGACTGTTGCTGTTGTTGCCATGCAAAAATTCCAAACCCCAAAACCACTGCTATTGCACTACCAACAAAACCACTAACACGTAAACGTTGATTTCGACGCGCGTTGATGCTCTGTTTAATGTATGCTCTTTCTAATGGACGCAGGTAGTCAGAATATTTTTGAACGAATGCTTCCGCCTCGGTTAACTGAACTTTTTGCAGTAGAAAGTCTGGATTTTTGCCTTTTTGCTCCCATTCAGAAGCTTTTCTTTCTAATCGCTGCTGATGATATAATCTTTCTCGATTTTCAGAAAGCCACCAGCGCAAAGTTGACCAGTGACGTATTAATATTTCGTGAGTCACTTCTACCGTCACTTCTGCTTTCAGTAATTCTAACTGTGATTCAATTTCTAAATCTACTGGCGCCTTCACCGCACGACTTTGAGATTTAACTAATTCATCTTGGTTGACTACGATTAACTTTGCTTCAATAAATTTTTGTAAAGTTTTTTCAACTAGGATTTGTGGATATTTACCTTCAAACAATGCACTTTTACTAACTTTACGTCGAGTATCCTCTGTTCCTTCACCCAACTGCGTTAGCGTTAGAAAAATCCATTGAGCAATATCTTTTTCCGACTCTGTTAAATTATCATACACAGCTTGCGCTTTCCGCTCTAAGGCGCCTCGAATTCCGCCTATTTTTTCACGGTACGCCTGTATTGTTAAACAAGCATCTCGGTTACGATATTCCCATAGCTGTTCTAAAACAAATTGGAGTAGAGGTAAATCACCCGATGAATCTTGTAAGTCTTGTAATAACAGTTCGACTAACCCAGATTCTACCTTCAACCCAACTTGCTGCGCTGGTTTCTCGATCACTTTACGGTAATCGCTTTCTGTTAAACTTGGAGGTACTAATATACTATGTCGTTGTAGTTTTTGTACGAGTGCAGGAATTTCCAAACAACTAGCAATAAAGTCCGCGCGCAGGGTAATAATGAGTTTGAATTTATCTTGAGCAAACTCTAAAGCTTCGAGCAAAATATCTAGAAACCGTTGACGTTCAGTTTGTTGTGTCAGGGTAAAAAGTTCTTCAAACTGGTCTATGACTAATAATACCGTTGGTTCCGGGCGCCGACGCAGCCAGTAAACAAAACCTTCACCACCAAGATGTAATAATCCTTCGTATTCGAGGAGGGATTTATTGGAGTCATCACCTTTATCTAGCATAACTTGCGTTAATGCGAGCATGGGATTTTCACCGGGGCGTAAGCATTTTATCCACCAATCAGCACTTGTGGGCAGTAGCTTACCATGTCTCAGGTTGGCAATTAGTCCTGCTTGCACTACAGAAGATTTACCACTACCGGAAGCACCAACTAATGCGAGGAATGAGTTTTGGTTAATTTCGTTTATTAATTGCTGTGTCAGCGTTTCACGTCCATAAAAGTATTGAGCATCGTTTTCGCTAAACGCGCGTAGTCCTAAATAAGGGCAAATTCCTAAATCTACAGCTTGTGAGTTTTGTGCTATTGAATCTGGTAGCACTTCAATAACCCCCTGTATACCTGCTAAGAAAAAATCTCGCCAAATATTGCTTTTAGAAAGTTCTTCTTGTATACCTGTAATTAGCTGTGCTACAGATAAACCAGCTTGATAATTTGTGTTCTGATTCGTCCTTGAAAGTATTGTGAGCAAAGCTTGAGTGAATTCTTCAGGGTTTTCGATTTTGGAGGCGCCTGCAATTATACATTGGTTTGCTTGCTCAAATTGTAAATCTGTTACCCAATCTTGTAACGTGGCTTTTTCAACATCTTCAACAATATCTAAAATTAGTATTTGTTGAGCAATTTTTGATTGACGCAGTTGTTGTCTTAACCAGCTTCGACTCAGTTTGATATCATTACTAATTACAAACGACTCACTCAGCGCATTTGACTCGATACTTCCCCGTAGATATAATAATGCAGTCGATAAATTATCGTGCGTTTGTTGCGATGACAGGGAATTCTTAATGGTCTCGCGAACATCGGGTAAATCTTTAACTTGAGAGTGCCAATACTTTAATTCAAAATTACCTGCATTAATTAATATTTTACTAATCAATTGCGTATTTTGACTATCTTTATATCCATCAATAATTACAGCATTGCGTAAAGGTTTATAGTTTTGATTTGTGATATAATTATCGGCTAAAACTAGTTCACCAACAGCTTCAACGATTAATTTGGGAGTTTGTAACTTTTGTTCTTGATATAAACCATCCTCACCACGACTACGTTTGCGCTTATTGACTAGGCGCCTGCGTAAATTTAGTTTATCAATATATTGAAGCGTTTGATGATAAACGTATTTATATAAACCGTTAACTTCGATTTTACCTTGAGTATCTACTGCTTCACCCTGCAAACCTTGGATTAAATAATAAGTAAATAATCCATGCTCTAACTGGGAAAACTCATAAGACTCTTGGTCTTGGTCGCATGAAAGTAAAGCATAAAAAGACTGTTTATTGCTAGCTTGCTGTAACTGTTTGAGTAAATTGGGTGTTAAAGATTGCCGCAGCGTTAAACTACCACTATGGCAAGCATCTAAAATAATCAGTTGTCGCGAAGCTTTCGCATTAGCAAGTTGTTCTAGCAGTTCTTGCATCGCTAAACCTGTATTCAAAATATCCGCGCGTTGAGTGTCGGCAAGACATAATAGCGTTTGTGATGAGTGATTGTCAGGAATACCGTGTCCAGCAAAATAAAAGATAATTGTATCTTCAGGACTTGCTTTGGTGACAACTTCATTGAGACTAGCACGAACCACAGCTAATTCCGGAGCAAGTGCATTTTCGTGATGAATAACTATTTCCTGTTTCGAGAATTTTTTTGCTGTCGCTGTTTGAATAGCTTGTGAAAATCCTTGACAATCAGTCATTGAGTAAGGTAGAGGATTAAAAGTTTTATCCTGATACCGACTGACTCCTATTGATAAACACCAAAGTGTTTGTGTGCTAGATTTACGAGTAGTGACTGGCATAATCTATATAATATGATATGTTTAGATATATTTAGATATATTTAAAACCTGAAAATTTCGCGCTCATAACCTAGGGGAGTCGGTTCAATTTCCCAAACAATACCCTCTCCTTCTTCAAGTGTCACTGTAATTTCCAACAAAGATGTGGTGCCGTCGGCAATGCTTTCATTATCGGGGAATGATTGTAAATCTTCTGTTAACAATCGCAAGATAAATCCACTGGGAATATATATATTTGTTGTACTCTCTAAAAAGATTCGGAATGTTCCTTTATCAATATCTCCTTCTGGTTGTATTTGTAAATCGTATTGTTGACCATTTATTTCTAACTGACGCGATAAGTAACTGTTTAGAGGAGGCGCCCCATTATTAATATTGCTATTATTGCTACCACGAGTGGTAAAACTCACTTGATATCCGAAAAGATTCCAACCACTTAGTGATACTAGTTCAGAAATACCGCTTGTAAACAAAGAAAGTAATGACCGCTGTTCGGGAAGTCCAATACGTCGTTCGTATAATTTTTGTCGAAAGCCATCATGCGCGAGTAATGCACCCCACATGCTAAAAGGTATGGTTAAACGTGGAAAGACTATAGATGTATTTCCTAAACGGTCGATTAAATTATTGGCTTGTGCTAGTTCTAAAAATGGCAGTTCATTAACTTCTGCTTTTGTTGCAACTTCTTGACAAAGTTGACGCGATGCCCAAAGTACATTTAGATCAGATATTAAATTAGGCTCGGCTAGTGAATACGCGCGCTGTTTAATTTCACCTTGCTGTTTGAGTTGTACGTGTGTAGTATAACCGTAAATTTTGACAATCGCTTCTTCCACATCAACTTGCACTGCAATATAGTAATCTGCTGCCCAATTAGGAATATCTACCCATTCTTGAGGAACGCATAATTCGCTTGTATCAATTGCAGTGCTTGGGATGAGAACACAGCGCAGGTTTTCAATTTGGATTGCTGCACCATTAACTACTTCCCAAATATTCGTGGATGCTTGTATTGGTACTGCGTTGACTTCAATATCTTCACGTAACCATTCTAAAACCGCTACTAAGCAAAGCTCGTTTATATAAGCATTCCAACGACTTTTTGGTGTTGCGATTTGAGAGTGGCACCAAGCTTGATTTTGAGTTGCTTCGGATATTTCAATCCAGGGTTGAATTGGGTTATTTGATATACTAGTTTCGAGTATCATTTTAATTTAGATTCAAATTACTTTTATAGTACTTTTGTTTGAGTGTAATGATGTTCAAGCCATTCATCAAGTAATGCGCTCATATTGTTTAATACGCTAGGTGTTATGGAAATATTCAGTGTTTGTTTTGACCATTCACCTAAAGCACATAGCCATTGAGTTTTGAATTTATTAATTTTTGTCAGCCTTCGAGATACACCCGATTGGGACATTTGTAATTTTTGAGCTATCTCTGTTTGCGTCAATCCCTCACCATAATACATAGTTAATATACTTTGTAATTCTGTATCGAGGTTAGCAATAGATTTACTGAGAATCTCATTGACTTGTTGCATTAACGCGCGGCAAGTTTGTATTTGTTCGCTGTCGAGGATTTGCTCGAAGGGCGTTGGAGTAGTGCTTTGTAAATTATCTTGTAATGTATAACCTTCTTCAGATAACGGTATATTTAATGATGATACGGGAGGCGCCATATAATTACGTATGGCTTTAATACAGATTTGCATCCATTTTTGTAATGTATCTGGACTACATGTTGCTTGAGATGGTTGTTGATTGTAAGCTTGGGCGATAGCGTTCCATGTTGCCGCATCAGGAACACTCGTTTGACGGTTTCCTTTAGGGTGTTGAGGAGTATAGATAGCCTTGAAACAAGAAAAAGCGAGTACATAACACTCGATATCAGTATTTATTCCCTGTTGCTGTAGAGATTTTCTGAGCAACTTCTCACTACAGTTTTGTAACAACGACCAATCACTACGAATACAGGCGCCTGGTAAACCGGATTTTACCAGTCCGTCTTTAATCAAACTTTGGAACTTAAAATAAGCATATCCCGCCAAATAGGAACTACGTTCTGGGTTAAATCCCTGTAAAACCTTATCAGCACAACTTACTGCTAGCTGAAAGTATTCTGCTATACCGTATTCTGACACTGTAAACCTGGTTTTGATTTTTAGGGCTGCCTTGTAACAAGCTTCTTGTAAGTAAGCGTATAAATGCTCACGTGCAAAATTAGTGGTTAATCGAAACTCTTTATACCAGTAATTTGCCCAATACTCATCTGTTTGTTCTTGAGGTGACTCGCTTAAAACAAGGCGAATGTTCCTTTCCAAGAAGCCATCTTTTGACCACCCACTAAACCGCACAGCATCAAATTTTACAAATGTTGAAAAAATATCTACTGTATTTTGACGTTTGTAAAAATCCATGTTTGTTAAATTATTAGTAAATTTTTACACAACATAACCTTTTTCACTTAAGATAATACATCAAAACTCTAAAATATGAACCACAAAAAGTTAGCGGCACTAATAATTCCTATTTATACACTTTTTGCTGCAACAGAAACTTATGCGCTGATTCCTGATAAGGGAGAGGTATTCCAGATAATCGGACGTAACGACTTAGGTGTTCGTCGTGGTTCACAATATAGTCCTGTGGAGAAAGGTGCCTTTTTTAATGAAGGTGATTCATTACACTTTCCAGGTAGCGGTAATTCGTTTGCGAAACTGCGTTTTCAGAAAAATGGTCGGGATATGGGGTTGCAGGTAGGTGCGAATAGTAAGAACAAGCTAATTACACTTTACTATTTCCCATGTAAGTTACTTGAAGGTGATTCTGCAATTATTGAATGGGCAAATGAACAGACTGGAAAGCGCGCTTGTGAAAAAGGAATACGTATCCAGCGTGGTAGTAGCCAAAATGCCCGACTTCCCGATAAAGACTACCATGCTTCACTGCCGACAAAACAATTAATCGCACAAAGCTCGCGCGCACGTGTGCAATATTGTAGTGTATTAGCTGCTGATGGACGTGGATGGTTAGGTGTGACTTCATCGGGTGACGCTTGTGATGAACCGATAAAGCAGTGTCAAGCAAATGCTGGTAAAGACTGTGAAGCATACACAAAAGATAGTTGGTCACAGAAAGCTCAAGATTTAACAGCTTCAGTCAACTGTGACAATGACAAAGTATTTACAGAAAAAAGTACAGGCGCCGCGATTCAAGATACATTAATTAAACTATGGCAAACTGCCCAATCCCAAAAAGCGAAACTTTGCGGCGCCCACATTATAGATAATCAAATCAGTGAAGTTATTGTTGCTCCCAGAACAAGTGCGTATACTTTGATTCAAACTCGTAATACGAGTAACGGTATTCAAGTTGATATCATCGAGGGTCAAGCAACGGTAATTTCTAGCCAGCAAACAGTAAATATCGGCGCCGGACAGCGATATTCATATACAGCTAGTAACCAGCAAGGCAAAGTCGAAAACTTTGATCGTAATATCGAAACAGTCGAGAAACAATTATTTTTTGCTGAGAAGGACGGTTTAAAATTATGCGACCAAGAACAAGTCAGTGGGGGACAACAAGGCGATAATCGCGAAATTCAATTAACGTCCAACGAAGGTAAAATTCGTATCGACTACGATATGTATGCTGCACCTGATAAATTAACAGTAACTTACGAAGGAAAAAATCTTGTAGATACAGGGTTTGTTAGTTATACTCGCTCTCTAGAAGTACCTTTTAAAGGAACCTCTGGACGAGTCAAGGTTACAGTTGTGGGCAATGAAAGCATTTCTACTACGCAGTGGAAGTATACACTTTACTGCCCTTAAATAATTAGGACTTACTTTAGCCCCCCTTAAAAAGGGGGGTTGGGGCGTTTAAAAACTAACACGGAACAAACGACCGCCACTACTACTTTCTTTAATTACTAAGGTGAGAATATAAAAGCCTT
>NZ_JBXXZH010000074.1:0-38311 GCF_059640475.1 Calothrix sp. CBUCES-K 9914 | reverse complement strand
TGTATCCTCTTATAACTTTATTTTAGAAGCCCTTTTCTATGCAGCTTCACTTTAAATTGGTATTACGCGATTGATTCAATAATTTCTTGCGAGGATTTTTCTTGAACTACTGCCAGCAAATTAATCGAGTGGCATTATTAAAACCTACAACCCTGGCTTTTCCCTGTATCATCTATTTTATCTTAGATATTGCACCCTAATTAAAGAATTATAGCATTAGGAATCCCTATATATCACAGATATGGAACGGGCAAGGATGCCCATTCCACAAGATTGAGAATTAAATCTTAAGCTGCGCGCTAAATAGTTGTGTTCGTCCTACTACCGTACAAACTACTTCCTCTACTAGTTCGTGAAATATAGCTGTTAGTTCCTCCCTTGTGACTACTTCCCAAAACCCCTCGCTCATGGCAATACCTCGCAAAACTTGGGTTCTGCTGGCATCTGCTACTATATGTAGCTCTGAGGTTTTGATTAATGCTTCTAATTTTTGTTCTTTAATTTTGATTGTGCTGTGAAAGTCGGGGTCATTTAGTTGCTTCAGCTTTAAGATTTGTTGTTGTAACTCTAGTATCTCGACTGGCACTACTTCTGTGGTTTCGACGGGCATATTATCGGCTATACTATCTGCTTTTTGTTTTAACGCTTCAATTGCTGCATCTATGGCGCCTTCCAATCTAAAATAAGTTCGTACATCGCATTTTTTAGGTTGACGCGGTTTTGGATAGGCGCCTGGACACTTCAGATGCTCGTAAGTTTTGTCATTAATTTTTGTAGACCGCTTCTCCATTGTTGAACCACACTTAGCACATTTACACAACCCTACTAACGGATTTGTAACGTATTTACGTCTACCACATGGATGGGTTGCCAAAATTTGAATTATTTGTTGATGTTGTGCTACTGATATAATTCCTTCATGGTCTGACTGTAATATTAATTTTTTCTCTGAGTCGAATGGATAATAGCAAACCATCCCACATAATTGAGGGTTTTCTAGCCATCGACGAAATGACGACACATCTCTAGGAAAATCTTCAAACTTATACTTGCCGACACGCTCTAACCCATATTTATCTGTTAGTTTTCTAATAGTTTTCGATAATTCTCCTGACTCAATGAATGTTTCGACGCATTCACGAGCAACCGCAGCATGGGTTTTATCTGTATTTCTATATTGCTTATTATTCGGTATAACACTATCGCCATCTTTAACAAAACCGAATATTGCTTGGTAAATCTTCCTTTTCTCTTGAAAATACCGATGTCCTTGAGTAGCGTTATATCTATTTTTATCTCGAACCTGTGCTGACATCGCTGCTAATATTCGACTTGTAAATAACCCCTCTGGAGTTTCTAAGTCCAAACTTCCACCATCAAGGAATACTAACTCAACCCCAAACTCCTGTAATTCTTGACGTGCGACTTCCCAACCCAGAGCAGAACGGGTAAATCTATCGAAACATGGCACTATAATTTTATCAACTTGACGCGACCGTACCAATTCTAATACTCGGTTATATCCTTTGCGCTTCTCGCTGGCGCCTGATTCTATATCCCAATGGATTTGTTCATCACTCAACCCATACTGTTTTAATCGGTCGATATAACGCTCCAACCCGTGACCTTCTGTATGCTGTCTTTGGGTGGAAACTCGACAATAGCCCAATGCTCTCGATAAATCGCGCATAAATACTGTAATAACACGATTTACCAATCATATATTATTTAGTGGCTTTTCGCGAAACCACCGCATACAACGTCACCTAATACGTCGTAAGATACGAAATCTAAGTCTTGGTAGGCGCCGTTTTCTTCGAGGAAGTTGATAGCGGTGATAATACCACGACCTGCACAACCTACACCTGGCTCAGGACCACCAGACTCCACGCACTTAACGTCACGGAAACCTTTGAGCATTACTTCTTCGAGTTCGAGGTCTTCTACGGCGCCGCGTTCAGCAGCTAAGTGCAATACGGTTGTTTGTGCCTTAGAGTGCAACATTAAGCGTGTGGAATCAGCTTTAGGATCGCAACCTACAATCATAATTCGTT
Organism: Calothrix sp. CBUCES-K 9914; assembly: GCF_059640475.1. Taxonomy (NCBI): domain Bacteria; kingdom Bacillati; phylum Cyanobacteriota; class Cyanophyceae; order Nostocales; family Calotrichaceae; genus Calothrix; species Calothrix sp. CBUCES-K 9914. Next base: position 36,257 of record NZ_JBXXZH010000074.1, on the reverse strand, counting down.
GACCCATTTCAGCCATTGCAGCCAGGGTATTTTGTGAGGTTGTAGACTTACCGATACCGCCTTTACCGTAGAAGGCTATCTGTCTAATTCTATCTTCTGACATGATGAGTTAATCTCCTGCAATTGGTTGATTAGATGGGTCTTTGAGGTTTACGGGGCGCATCTGTAGGCGTGCGAACCGGACGATGAACGTTGCCTTTTAGGTACGGTGGCGGACGTTCAACCGCTTTTCGAGAATTTAGATAGTACATGATATTACGAACGTGGAGTATTATTGTTGTTAATTTCTTACTAATTTCTTGTTGGTGAACCTACTGATTCAACTACAATGTTATGACTAATTCTTTCACGTAACCGCGCTTCGATAGCTATTTTTAGAGTGGCAGTGCTGCTAGAACATGAACCGCAGGCGCCTTGGAGTAATACTTTAACGATATCGCCATCTACATCGTAGAGTTCAACATCTCCGCCATCTGCGATGAGAACGGGGCGAACTTCTTCGTCTAAAACTTTTTGAATAAGTGCTATTTTTTGTACGTTAGTCAGCGTGCGAGGTGCAGGTTGAATAACGGGAATTACTGAACTATTAGTAGTTTCTACTGCTGTTGCTGTGGAAGCTTTTTCTCTAACTTCTTGAATTATATCATCGATGTTTGCCAGACAGGAACCGCATCCGCCACCAGCTTTGACATAATTTGTTACATCCTCAGCACTGGTTAAATTATTTTCTAAAATGACGCGGCGAATCTTGTTCTCGGTTATACCGAAGCAAGTACAAATTAAGGCGCCTTCGTCATCATCTTCATGAACATCGCGCTCGATGCCGCGATAATTATAAATAGCTGCTTCGAGTGCTTCTTGCCCCATAACAGAGCAGTGCATCTTAGCTTCGGGTAAACCACCCAAGTAATCAGCAATTTGCTTGTTAGTTACTTGAAGAGCATTATCTAAGGTTAAACCTTTTACTAGTTCTACCAATGCTTCTGATGAAGCTATTGCACTGGTACAACCAAATGTTTGAAATCGAGCATCAAGAATTTTATCGTCTTCTACATCTATTTTAAGGTGTAATCTTAAGGCGTCGCCACAAGCAATACTGCCTACTTCACCTGTTGAAACTTTAATTCCTGCTTCGCCTTGGTCTTGTAATACGCCTTGATTTTTTGGATTATAGAACAAATCTAGTACTTTATCCGTGTATTCCCACATAGTTTTAAGAGAGTGATGAGTGATGAGTGCTAAATGCTGAGTGAAGAGTGAGGAGTGTTGAGTGATGAGTACTGAGTTAATAGTATAAAATATAATACTCAGCACTCAGAACTCAGCACTTTCTACTTAATTGCAAGGGTTTTTTCGTGTTCTTGTAACCAAGCTGCTTTGTCGTCGGTGAATGGAGACAGCGCGCGTAAGCGTTCGATAATACCGGGCAATACTGCAATAACTGCGTCTACTTCCGAATCGGTAGTATAACGACACAAGCTAAAGCGAATTGAGCCGTGTAAAATTGTGTAGGGTAAACCCATTGAGCGCAGTACGTGTGAAGGTTCGAGTGAACCGGAACTACAAGCTGAACCAGAGGATGCACAAATACCGTATTGGTTCAAACCGAATAAAATTGCTTCACCTTCAATATATTTGAAACCAATATTAGTTGTGTTGGGTAAACGTTCAGAACCTCCACCGTTTACTTCGCAGTCAGAAATTTGAGAAATAATTGCTTGCTCTAACTTATCGCGCAATATTCTTTCACGCTTGGTTGCTTCTTCGAGGTGCATTAATTCCAACTCAGCAGCTTTACCTAATGCGATGATTGCTGGTACATTTGGTGTTCCTGAACGGCGCCCGCGTTCTTGACCTCCACCTATTAACATGGGACGGAAGCGTGTACCGCGTCGTACATACAGCGCTCCAACTCCTTTGGGAGCATGAATTTTATGACCAGACATTGTAAGCATGTCAATGGTGCTGGTTTTCATGTCGAGCGGTATTTTACCGACTGCTTGCACTGCATCAACATGGAACAAGGCGCCACATTCTTTAACTCGTAAGCCAATTTGCTCGATGGGGAAAATAACACCAGTTTCGTTGTTTGCGTACATTATCGAGACCAGAGCAGTATTACCCGTTAACGAAGCTTCGAGTTCGTTTAAATCTAACTGTCCCTGACGATTAACTGATAAATAAGTAACTGTATAACCTTGGTTTTCTAACTGCTTACACAAAGCTAAAACCGCTGGGTGTTCTACCTGAGTTGTAACTATATGACGCTTATCAGGTTGAGCTAAGAGTGCCGCGCGGATTGCCGCATTGTCACCTTCTGTACCACCACTTGTAAAAATAATCTCAGACTCGTTGGCGCCCAGCAAAGCTGCCATTTGTTCACGCGCTTTGTTAACAGCTTTTCCAACTTGCCCACCAAAGGTGTGCATACTTGAAGGGTTGCCATAATAATCAGTGAAGTAAGGCAACATCGCTTCAACAACTTCAGGGTCTACTTTTGTGGTAGCGTTATTATCCAAGTAAATACAATCTTTTTTCATCGCTTTCAATTATTTATAGTTAATGGGTAATAGCTGTTGGTAATAGTTGGTAGTTGATAGTTAATAGCTGATTAACTTTACAAAATCGTCATTAACTATTAACTATTAGCTACGAACTATTCGTTACAAACTGTTTATGCTGCTTGTGAAGAACGTTTCTTCTCTAATTGCTCGGAGAATTTCTGCGAATAAGATGCAAACCAGGTTTCCCAATAATCATGGTTTTTGTTGGTCAATTTATCCATGCACTTTTTATAAGTATCAAACCAACATTCCCAGTAATTATTAGTTTGCTTAATACAACCATCGCAGGTTGGACATCCCGCTACACATTGAGGAACAGTGTAAAGAGTATCAACACAACCGTTGCAAAGATTAGGGTCAATTGTCCGCTGACCATCGATAATAGAAATGGCGCCAGTAGGACAGACAGGGAGACACAAGTCGCAGGAAATACACTTAGAGGTAATCTTGTAAGACATTTTAGATGCTCCTCCTAATTTTATGATTAAGACGTAGGGTGCTTGACGCTAGCAACAATTATTAAACGAAGCTATTATCTAATGGTGTCACGCACCTTACCAGTGAGCTAGAAGTTAGGAGTTGTAAATTAAGGATTTATAAATCGATAACTTATAACTCATAACTCATCACTATTAACTTTCTTGAGTAAATTCTTGATGAAATTCTAAAGCAACCTTCTCAATCACATCGTATGATTCAACAACCTTGATACCAGCGTTATGTAGTTTTTCTTTAGGTGATTCGCCAATTTTGGAAACTAATACAGCTTTGCAATCAGAAATTGCTTGGATAATATTGTCCATAGTTGCTTTTTCACCGTATCCACCTTGACAGAAGTGATCGACTTTGCGATGACCTACATACTTAACTTCGCTGCCATCAACTTCGTAAACCTGGAATTCTTTCGCGTGACCGAAATGTTGGTTAACTAAACCGCCACCTTTTGTAGCAACTGCGACAAGAATTTTTGTTCTTTCTTTAACGGCGCCTGTATTTAATGCTTTATCGAGAGTGATTTGTTCTTTAGCAGCTTGAAGTTCGGCTCTAAATTTCTCAATACCTTCTTGTACTTGTTGGCGATTTGCAAGGTCATATTCAGGCGCCTCTTCCATGAATTTATCCTTAGTAAATTCTTGGCTGCGGTCTTCTCCTAACAAGCCTACCGCATCTGCACGACATTGACGACAGTGGCGCATCATCTTCATGTTACCAGAGCAATTGTCCTGTACTGTCTTCAACTCAGTCGAAGTTGGACCACGCTGTCCAGTTAACCCAAAGTGAGTTCCATGTTCAGGTGCAGAAATCAAAGGCATAATGTTATGCAGGAATGCACCGTTTTGTCGAATCATCTTATTAACTTCAACAAGATGTTGATCGTTAATACCTGGAATCATTACCGAGTTAACTTTGCAGAGAATATCTGCTTCTTTAAGTGCTTGTAAGCCTTCCAACTGTTTCTCTAACAGAATTTTAGCAGCTTCGACACCTTTGTAGCGCTTACGCTTGTAGTGAACCCAAGAATAAATTTGGGCGCCGATTTCAGGGTCTACAGTATTGAGGGTAATTGTAACGTGGTCAATATTTAATTGTTTGATTCGATCAATATATTCAGGAAGCATCAAACCATTAGTTGACAAACAAAGCTTAATATCAGGCGCCTTGTCAGCGATCAACTCAAAGGTGCGAAAAGTCTTCTCTGGGTTTGCTAATGGGTCACCAGGCCCAGCAATTCCCAATACGGTCATTTGTGGAATTTTGCTTGCAACTACTAATACTTTGTGCGCTGCTTCTTCAGGAGTGAGGAGTTCGCTAACTACACCAGGACGGCTTTCGTTAGCACAGTCATATTTTCTGTTGCAGTAGTTGCACTGGATGTTGCAGGCAGGCGCCACAGCAACGTGCATTCGAGCGTAGTGGTGATGCGCTTCCTCACTATAACAAGGATGTTTAGCAATGCGCTCCTTGATGCTTTCTTCCATTTCAACAGAGGCGCTGTTACCTGTGCATCCACAACCGCTCTTATTCGATGTGGTTGTTTTAAGTTCCGATAACCCAGTAGATTGTAGTGTCATTATATAAGGTAATGTCGGGTACATAGGTCTCTTGCCAATGCAGGGAGATCAAACAAAATAAAAGAAGCCGCGTCTGAAACTCACATTATCCTGTTTATGCAAAACCCAGAGGTGGGTTACGCGGTTGGGCAGGCTGTAAACCCTTGTATGGGCGCTGGTGTGTGTCAACGTCTCGATGCGGGTGAAAAAGTTATGTTCCGTTCAGCCGCGACTTCCATCCACAGGGGCATGGTGCTATCTCATCCCTCCACTCACTTTGGGCGCCTGCCCAGAAACCAAATTTATATATTAAGTTTGATTGCTTGGCAGCGCTCTTTGTGATTGGCGATATAAGTTTTATATCAGCCACCTTTAATGAGGGGGAGTATGCCCTTCGGATAAGAGTTATTGGATTTATTAAGTTTTGTACTCAAATCTCAAAACTTATATACATCAATGCTTAAAAGATTTGATAAAAATTTTTTCGGGAAGAGGCACTAGTATTTACGGGTGAAGCTACGAGTATTTATGGTGTGTGGGATAAGCTTTATTGTACTCACCTTAAACCCTTACAGAGTAAGGACTATGAGCGAATTTTTAAGTTTCGTAACGCGAGTGTATTATGCCGTTCAAGAATCTATATACTTGGGATGCAGTCAGCTTGAGTTGTAGCCTCTTCACATAGAGATTCGCCTTACACTTTCACACTTCTTCTGTTATGTAACCAATATATCATTATTTTCTGCCAAAAAGTCTAATTTATAATTTTTTAATCTTTCAGTTTTAAATATCGTAGTTATATTGCGTTTCGTAACTGTAGCAAGGTTTTTCCTAATAAAACCATCTTAAAATTATTGCTACAAATTACTAACAACATAAGTATTTGTTCACTTTAAACAGAAGACGCGGTTACATTGCACCTAAATTTTTGCATTTTGTTTTACAATAGGCGCCTATCCAAAGAAATAAACATTTACTGTTGTAAAGTCTCTTATGGAGTCTCTTATAAAATTTCTTGTGGAATGGGCATCCTTGCCCATTCAACTCAAAACATCAAAAATTATAATCAGTAACAATTTAGTTTTACCCAAACGCTACCTTAGCAATAAATAGCTTTTATATTTCTGTTATGGAAAATCTAAATTTACTATTCTTGATTATCGGCTTAGTATTAGGGTATTTATTCTCAGGCTCCAAAGGGAGTCTAATTCAACTTAATGTCTATCTAAACTTTAGCTTCAACGATAACTTCAGTAACAACGGCAACAATAACGGCAATAACAGTGAGAACTTTAGTAACAACGGCAACAATAACGGTAACGGCAATTTAAGCCATAACAAAGGCAACAAAGATAATTGGATGAGTAACGATAATTTCGGCGATTCCAATCCTAGTTCTAATACAGATGATGATTAAATGCTTTATACTCCAAACGGCTAAAATTAGATTTTTGTAGGTTGGGTAGAGCTACCAATCTAACCCAACCTACCTCCTAACTTGCACATTCAAAAAATCCATATATAATCAGGGTTTGAAAAAATGTGCATATTTTGAGCATCTTGTATAACGAAAGAACAAATTCCTTCAAGTCACCATCCTCTATCATATTTAAACCAGAACAAATACACTAGTTAAAAGTTAGAACTTTACTTTTAAACAAAGTTCAAATCTTTAAGATGCTTCGGAAAGCGACTCATGACATAAGGTGTGACTCTGGTTATGACGCTCTGGAAGGTAGAAAATATTAAGAAATTATGAAAATATTGCTAAACTTAGCCATTGTTATTGTCAAACTCGCTTTTTCAAAGCAATTTCTAAAATAATAACTTTTAAAGGGCTAGGGGTGAAGCGTATGAAAATATTGGTTTTGAGTTGGGAGTTTCCACCGCGTATAGTTGGGGGAATTGCGCGTCATGTCAGCGAACTTTACCCAGAACTGGTTAAACTGGGACACGAAGTCTACTTAATGACTCCTGAGTTCGGTAATGCTCCTTTGTACGAAATTGTTGAGGGTATTAAAGTTCATCGTGTACCTGTGGCGCCAGGGAATGACTTTTTCCACTGGATAGTAAATATGAACCAAAGTATGGGTCAGTATGGTGGTAAACTAATGTCAGAAGAGGGGCGGTTTGATTTTATCCATGCTCATGACTGGTTGGTTGGAGATGCAGCAATTGCACTCAAGCACACTTTTAAAGTACCCCTCATCGTAACTATTCACGCTACCGAATGTGGGCGCCATAATGGTATTCACACTGATATTCAGCATTATATTAACGGTAAAGAGGAGCTATTAGCTTTCAACGCATGGCGAATTATCGTTTGCAGCGACTATATGCGACGCGAAGTTGAACGTGCGCTTTTTTGCCCGTCAGATAAAATAGATGTAATTTACAACGGGATACGTCCGGAGAAAAAAGTTCATCACCAAGACTTCCACGCACAAGATTTTCGTCGTTTTTTTGCCGAAGATACAGAGAAAATTGTTTACTACGTTGGTCGCATGACTTATGAGAAGGGTGTATCTGTATTACTTAATGCGGTGCCTAAAGTTCTTGCCGAAATGGGGGGGAACGTCAAATTTGTAATTATTGGTGGTGGAAATGCTGATAGTCTCAAAAAACAAGCTTGGGATTTAGGTATTTGGCATAAATGCTATTTTACAGGATTTATGTCAGATGATTACTTAGATAAATTTCAAACAGTCGCTGACTGTGCCGTATTTCCTAGTTTATATGAACCCTTTGGTATTGTTGCATTAGAGAGCTTTGCCTCGCGCGTTCCCGTTGTGGTATCCGATACAGGTGGCTTACCAGAAGTCGTTCAACATACCAAAACAGGTATTGTAACTTACACAAATATTCCAGATTCTCTAGCTTGGGGTATTTTAGAAGTTTTAAAAAATCCAGGTTATCGACAATGGTTAATAGATAATGCTTACGAAGATTTAGACCGTCGTTTTAACTGGGTAAAACTTGCTCTTAAAACAGAAGACGTTTATAAAAGGGTAGTTAAAGAAAGACAGCAAGTCAATTGGTAAGTTTAAAGTGCTGAGTGATGAGTGCTGAGTACTGAGTTAGAAATTAAGAGTTAGGAGTTGGGAGCAAGAATTTGATACTTAGAGCGCCGATCGAGTAATATATATTGACGGAAGCGTAAATTTATGCGTAGGGGCAAAACGCTTATTTTAGATTAAATTATTTAGCCTTCGCATCAATACCGAGGCGCCTTAATGTCCGATTTTAACGGTACGCACCCCGCAGACTTTTATGTCAACTACTTCTACTGGACTGGCGTTTTAGCACTCATTACTCAGCACTCAGCACTCAGCACTTACCACTCAGCACTCAGCACTCAGCACTTACCACTCAGCACTCAGCACTCAGCACTCAGCACTCAGCACTTACCACTCAGCACTTACCACTTATTACTCATTACTATTTAAAACCTTCAAGTTGCTCTAGACGCAGCCAAATATTTGGTGTAGGAACTTTTCCGAACTTAACAAAAGCATATTCCCCTTTGATATCAACAACTTCACCTTCACTATCAAACAGATAGGAAGGGAAACGAGTATCGCTAGCTTGTGCTTCAATGCTGTTTTCAAGCTTATCGCGAACAACGCGAACCATATCTCCTCTTTTGACTGCCATGATAGTTCCTATAAGCACAATGTAGTGGGTCATTAAGGATTGTAACTTGTGCGCTCGTCTTTACGGTCATAAAATAATCTACTATTCCATATCATTAATTTTGATACTTGTAGCACTTTAGTGCTTTCCTAACACATCAGTGACTTACTCTAAACCCAACAAAATTAATTAATTAAATAAAACATCTGTTACCTATCTCATGAATGGTTTATGTCAATAGTTTTGATTGGTTGTGGATGATTATATTCAATACTTTACAGAAATTACCAGAAATCTGAACTCCCCAAATTTAATGACACGAACCACTAACTAATAGTTCATTTCATTAAATTTGGGGAGTTTTTTCTTCTTAATTCTTTCTTTGCGCCCTTTGCGTACTTTGCGGTTCGTTTATCCAACACCCCAAAATTAATGATATTTAAAATCAAGCACGTGCATTGCTTATTACGAGTTGCTTACTTTTGGCATTGCACACAGAAATGGCTTGAACGTCCTGCTAAACGAGTTCGTTGGATAGGAGTAGCGCATACTCTACATGGTTGTGCGGCACGGTTATAAACCCACGCTTCGCCACCGTAGTTCCCGTTGACACCTGAAACATTTAAAAAGTTACTAAACGTTGTACCGCCAGCTTCGATACTTTTTGTCAGAACCTGGATAATAGCTGGGTACAATTTCTCAATTTGTTCGCGCTTTAAATTAGTACACAGTGTTTCTGGACGAATACCACTCAAGAATAATGCTTCATCGGCATAAATATTTCCTAGTCCAGCAATTATCGATTGGTCGAGTAATGCAGTTTTTATCGTGCGCCGACAATTTTTCAGTTTATCAGCCAAGTACGCCACGGTAAATTCAGGTGAAAAAGGGTCAGCAGCAAGCTTTGCCAAACCAGTAATTACCTTTTCAACTTCAACGTCAGGTGGAACCCACCACATAGTACCGAAAGTACGCTGGTCTACGAAGCGTAACTCCCACTCCTCATCAAAAAATATTCTCACGCGCGTGTGTTTGTGCAATGCTTCTGAGCGATGTAGCCATAATAATTGACCTGTCATTCGCAAATGAACCCCTAAGTATGAAGGAGACTCGTAAGAAGGTGAAGATAATACTGCTAAAAGATACTTTCCATAACGGCGCCAAGTTGTAATATTGGTTTTACTTATGCCTTCTATAAATTTTTCCACTGAATCGGGGTAAACGACGGTGCGATGTAACAGTACATCCCCACCAATGATTTTTTGATTTAAGGTCAATTGGTTCAAACCGCGTCGGACTGTCTCAACTTCTGGTAATTCAGGCATTGTAATCGAGAGTAAGTGAGTATCAAATTTTATCTGGTTAAAAAATTAATGGGGAGACAAGAAGATGGGAAAAGCCGAGGGAACTCTTCTGCATCATATTTGTCTCCCCATTTAGGTAACGCGCGTTACCTTACAGTATTTGGGTCATCGAGAGCGAGAAGCTTTAACCTGCTGCTGCTTTGGGCTTTGCTTTTGGCGCCTCTGTCTCGACTAACTCGTCTTGAGCAAAATTATTCGTGTTGATACCAGCATAGTTAACTTTATCAAAACGAACGATAACAGGGTATTTGATACCGCTTTGATCAATTGACGCAACGGTTCCTACATCTTGATACCAGTAGGACTCGGGACGAAGAATGCGTACTTTAGAACCACGTTGAACCATAGGTTTCTTCCCTTTGAGTTATGAGTTGCTAAATGTATCAGGGGTTGATGTCTACACTTTACAACTAGCGAGGAACGCATTGGGGCATTGTTAAGTTATTTAAAAAGAATACTTGGTTGGCAGTGGTTAAGAGTATTTCCAAAAAGGTGTAACTTTCTTCTTGACAATGCACTCGTTATCGAATACTTTTTTGGTCACAAAGGAAAAAAATACATAAGTGCCTATGTTCTAGTCAAAACAAACACGCTGCCTTCGTTGCCGCGACCAATCCGTAAATCGTTGTCTATATAAGTGATATCGAGCCATCCTTGCTGGTCTGTACTGTTGATTGGAAAGTCAATAGCGGTAAATTTTTTACCACTCTCAATTTGCTGGATAAACTCCCTAGGAGAGTGAAAATCTACTAGACGACTTAATCCAAGTATCGAACGCTCGAATTTAACTTGAACGCGCTTCGATGATACAGGTTCAAAAGAAGCTGCAACACTGACAATACCTTCTAAGTATGGCAACCCGTAAATCAATGCTATGTTGTATACACTGTTGGTGCTGACACGAATAGATTGATATATTTGTCCTAACTTGTAAAAAGGTAATAGATCGAGGTTTAACAAAGCTTTACTTGTGGTGTATAGTAGTCGCCAATCACCATCAAGCATTTCGCTTGCTTCAAGCGGACGCGGTGTTGGGTTCTGATCTTCTAGATTTGCCACACATGCTAAAATTGCTTGCTTATCTTGTTCGTTCGCTAATAAGCCTCGATTTGTAGGCGCAATAGCATTTAAAAGTTGAGCTTTTACGAGCATCGCTTTTTACCTCAAAAATGTCAGTAAATTGTCATTATTAAAAAGAAAAAAACCCAATGTGTACCGTCATACAAAAATATCTATGTTTCTTCCTGAATTTCCTACGGATGTTAAATAATTATTTTTTGGACGGATTTTCTTGGGAAAGAGTTGAATGAATAACTAAAATCTCTTGTATCAAGTGATAGACTCTTATTGTCCAGTTACGTTATTTACTTTTGTGTCTTTGTCGATATGCTGAATTCTCCATTACGTGAAGCTCCCCGTAACCAACGCGCCGCTGTAATTCCATTAAAGCAAGAAACCTCGCTTTTGGACTGGCTACAAGCTAGTGGGCGCCTAATAGCACGCGATCATCACGAACCGGATTACAGCGATGATGGTGAAGAAGAAATATCTGAGTTTTTGGGTGGCGACGATGGTATAGGTTACGATGACGACGACGATGATGCCGAAATCGACGAACCGTAAGCAATTATAAAATCGGCGCCTTGAGGCAGAGGACTTGTGGCAAACATGTCCTTATTAATAAAAAAGAGTGTGGAGTGAAGGGAAACTTAAGTGGACGCAAAATTATCTCCTAACCAAGGGTTGAATATTACAGGTATTGGTTTAGTCTCGTTACTAGGTGTGGGACTAGGTGTAGCAGCACTAACCTTGGATGTGATGGCAGGTCGCCTTCCTTGGCTAGCTGCATCGCTAACCATGCCGCTCCTATTGTGCGCGCTAATCTCTGCCGCAGTGGGTTATTGGGTCGTACCGTGGTTACAAGCCCTCAAAGCTGGGCAAGTTATTCGTGAAGATGGTCCGCAAGCTCATCTTAAAAAAGCTGGTACTCCAACAATGGGGGGAATATTTTTCATCCCTGTTGCTGCAATTGTTGCTTGTGTATGGTCTGGTTTCGCAAGTCAAGTCCTCGCCGTTTCCGCATTAACATTGAGCTACGGTTTTATTGGCTGGCTTGACGACTGGCAAATTCTTCGTCGTAAGTCAAATAAGGGGATATCACCCAAGACCAAATTAGCGCTGCAAATCGGCTTCGCAGCACTATTTTGTTTGTGGTTAATGTACACTCAGCCTTCTAACATAACAAGTATAGCGTTACCTTTGGGTTTTTCTCTACCCCTTGGATTATTATTTTGGCCGTTCGCAGGATTTGTGTTAGTGGCTGAAAGCAACGCAACCAATTTAACAGATGGTATCGATGGCCTAGCTGGAGGTACGGTTGCAACAGCGATGCTCGCTTTAGGCGCCTTAACAGCTCCAACTTCACCAGAACTAATGATTTTCTGTGCTGCTATCAGTGGCAGTTGCCTGGGTTTCTTAGCGCACAACCGCAACCCTGCCCGTGTATTTATGGGAGACACTGGTTCCCTTGCATTGGGTGGTGCATTAGCAGCAGTCGCATTACTTACGAATAGTCTCGCAGCATTATTTATCTTAAGTGGCATATTTTTTGTAGAAACCTTGTCAGTAATGGCTCAAGTTGGTTACTACAAAGCTACCAAAGGTCCTGATGGCAAAGGTAAACGTCTCTTCAAAATGGCGCCCTTACATCACCATCTCGAACTTTCTGGATGGTCAGAATTGCAAGTTGTTGCAGTTTTTTACATCATTGGCGCAATTTTATCAGTGTGTGGTTTCGCAATCGGCAAATTTTAAAAAATTAAATAAAGTTTTCGACAAGACACTTCAGCCTCCTCGTTTTGAGGAGGCTTTTTTTAATGTTTTGCGCGCGGAATGTAGGTTGGGTTCTTAATTCAGCTTTATAAATTAATAAATTACGTAGCTAACTACTTTAAATACTAATATCTACTTTATTAGAACTTTTGTAGCTGTCCTACTAAATGAACGATTTCTGGTAATATCAATTTTTCCATTGCCAAACGTACTGCATTACTCGAACCAGGAAGCGAAAAAATTAATTTACCGTCATAAGTACCAGCAGTCGCGCGTGATGCAATAGCGCGCGAACCAATTTCTTGATAGCTCAAAAATCTAAATATTTCTCCAAAACCCGGTAGAGTCTTTTCAAGAAGTTTTTCAATTGCATCGTAAGTTGTATCTCTCGGTGCAATACCTGTACCACCATTTAATATTACAGCGTCAATGTCCGTTCGTTCTTTTAACTTTTCTATTTCCGCCTGGATAAAAGCTGGTTCGTCTTTAATGATGACATACGCCATTACAGCATGATTAGCCGTCTTCAGCAACTCATGAATTAACTGTCCGCTTTTATCGGTTTCGACGGTGCGTGTATCGCTAACGGTTATAACAGCACAGTTTACCGTTGTAGTAGATGCATTGCTGTGAGGAAGATGTGCCATGTCAAAGCTCCTTGTAAGTAAGGTGCGTGACGCTATTAGAGTTGCGCTTCGTTTTAAAATTTTTGGTAGCGTCACACACCCTACGAGTTATTCAGATTTTCCAAACTCTAAGCCATTGTCTTCGGCGTAGCGCTCCATAAACCGCATGAAGCGCTCCCATTCATCAGAAGACCTCATAATGTAAACAGCTTCGAGCGCTTCTGGTTTTCCGTTAACGAACTTTCCTTTGACTTCACGGGTAATAATTTCACCCTCTTCATCAATCATGTACATACCGGTAATGTCGTCGGTATTGCCACTGCCTAATGCATTTGGATTTTGGAAAATAAACGTCGCAGTACCACTTTCACCAGAACGTGAGCGTGTTAAACGTATATCTGGTACAACTTCTTCATTAGTACCTCTAGAGAATTGGATTTTAGCCATGATTAAGTAATTTTAAAGTCGCGTAATGCCGAAACAATTATTCTCTCATCATTTAGCACCCAGTACTCCAGCTTTATAGGAATATTTATACTTTGTATAGTTTTTTACTTTTTTTGATGAACTAATACCATGAACATGTAGAGACGCGATATTCAAGACCGAATATATTCGGTCTCTACATAAATTCTTTTTCAATTAATAACGTTACAGGACCATCGTTTTCAATATGAACTTGCATCATTGCTCCGAATTTACCTGTTTGGACTCTTAAACCACTCGCGCGCAGTTTTTCTACAAAGCGATTATATAATTCTTCCGCGACGATTGGCGCCGCACTTCGGTCGAAAGAAGGGCGCCGACCTTTACGGCAGTCTCCGTATAAAGTAAATTGACTGACTATTAATAACTCACCATTTATCTCTTGCACTGATTTTTGCCATTTGTCTCCACCCTCGTCATCTGGAAATATTCGTAACTCTAAACATTTACGTGCTACCCATTCCAGTTCAGCCTCTGTATCTGTATCAGCAATACCAACAAGTACATTTAAACCTCGCCCGATTTTACCGATAATTTCATCGTTGACTGTTACTTGTGATGACTTGACTCGTTGGATAATCGCACGCATAGTACAAGATACCTAGTTTATCATTTGATTTTGTTTAATTTTATTTAATTTAGTTTAGTTACAAAGAATTTATTTATCGTTATTTAGTCATGCGGACGTTTTATTATGTGACATTTATGCCAATTTATACTATTTTGCTAAATCACAATACGGATAATTTTTTTTGCTAGCTCTACCCTTATACTTACAATTTATAGCTATTAAATCTCTCTAAAACCTCTTAACATCTCTTTACATTGCAGTATGGTAACAAACATTGTTTTCTTGCAAGTAAGGGTATTTACTAGGTATTTTTTCCTACTTTTGGGGGTATTTTTAGTAAAACACCCCCCTTTTTTAAAGAAAAATCCTGAAATCTATATAAATTAATGGTTTCATCTGTTCACTTCTGTCGTATAAACCTTAGAATGATTCATTGAAAAGTCGAGCCAAAGGGAGTTGCAGCGATTTTAAGCATAAGTACTCCTTTTGGTAGACTTTGTAAATCTCATAACAGGGATTTAAGTAAATGAATTTCAGGGTGTGTGTGTACACAATCCCAAGTAAACCTCAAGGAGTTTGACAATGAACAAAGGCGAATTAGTCGATGCAGTAGCTGAGAAAGCTAGCGTTACCAAAAAGCAAGCGGATGCAGTTCTCACTGCGGCGCTAGAGACTATTATCGAAGCAGTTTCTTCTGGCGATAAGGTTACGCTAGTTGGGTTTGGCTCATTTGAGTCGCGCGAACGTAAAGCCCGCGAAGGGCGCAACCCGAAAACCAATGAGAAAATGGAAATCCCTGCTACCAAGGTTCCTGCATTCTCAGCTGGGAAGCTATTCAGAGAAAGAGTGGCGCCCCCAAAAGCTTAGTTAACTTTTATCCACGGAGTGATTTACCGATGGGGAAACCTGCACATGGAGGCAATTTAGTTTGGGCATCAGCGCTAGCTGGTTGTCCTCCAAGTGCAATTCTGGATTTTTCTGCCAGCATTAGCCCACTGGGACCACCAGACAGTGTTTTGGCTGCAATACAGTCTCAACTATGTAACTTGCGGCACTATCCAGACCCTGAATGTAGTGATTTGAGAATGGCACTCAGTCACTATCATCAACTGCCTCGTGAATGGATTCTGCCGGGGAACGGCTCGGCGGAATTACTTAGCTTGGTAGGTAGAGAATTAGCTTCATTTGCTGCAACCGTTCTCATAACTCCAGCCTTTGGCGACTATTACCGCGCTCTAAGTGCTTTCAACGCAAAAGTGTTGGAGTTTCCTCTAATTAGTGCTGAGTTAAAAGTGCTGAGTGCTGAGACAAAGAGTACTGAGACAAAGAGTGCTGAGACAAAGAGTGCTGAGACAAAGAGTGCTGAGATTAAGAGTGCTGAGTTAAAAGTGCTGAGTGCTGAGACAAAGAGTGCTGAGTTAAAAGTGCTGAGTGCTGAGATTAAGAGTGCTGAGTTAAAATTGCTGAGTGCTGAGTTGTTAAACAAACTGATTACTCAGCACTCCTCACTCCGTACAGACCGAATTAATTCGGTCTCTACTAACTCCTCACTCAGCACTCAGCACTCAGCACTCAGCACTCCTCACTCAGCACTCAGCACTCCTCACTCAGCACTCCTTCTTAACAACCCTCATAACCCGACAGGGATGTTGTTTTCACGGGAAGATATTTTGTCGTGTCTAGACAAATTTGCCTTGGTGGTAGTAGATGAAGCGTTTATGGATTTTTTACCACCTGATGAAGAACAAAGTCTTGTTTCGGTTGTGCAGGATTTTCCAAACTTAGTAATTTTAAGGTCGTTGACCAAATTCTATAGCATACCTGGTTTGCGGCTGGGCTACGCAATTGCACACCCAGACCGCTTACAACGCTATAGTGCTTGGCGTGACCCTTGGAGCGTAAATACTTTGGCTTCTGCTGCGGGAGTAGCTGCACTTAATGATAAAGAATTTCAAGCTCGCACATGGGAATGGCTAGCCCCAACGCGCGACAACTTATTTCAGGGTTTATCCCAAATTCCAGGCTTGCATCCCATGAAGGGCGTTGCTAATTTCTTACTAGTTGAGTCAGAATATTCGTGCGTGGAAATACAACAGCGATTACTTCAAAACCATCAAATTTTTATCCGCGACTGTCAGAGTTTTCCTCAACTCCAAGACCGTTTTTTTAGAGTCGCTGTCCGTACAGAATTAGAAAACGAGCGGTTATTAACTGCACTAAAGGAGACTTATCCAGCTGCGTGATTGAATACGATATTGTTATTATTGGCGGCAGTTTGGCTGGACGGTATGCAGCATTCATAGCGAAGCAGTTACGTGCTAAAGTCGTGCTTGTTGAACCAGAAGCTAGTTCTGAGTTTCTGTATCTCAATGCTCTCAGTCAACTTGCTTTTTTAAAGTCGAACATCGAATCTAATGCTCAATTTGGTCTTTTTACTTCCCATCCGACTATTCCAAAGTCTGATCCAAAGTCTGATTCAAAGTTTGATTTGTTTACGGCGCCGACTCAAACGAGTGTAGACTGGGAAACTGCTATGTTATGGGCGTTTGGCATAGAATCCCATGTTTCATCTCAGTATTCCCGGGAGCAACTCTGTGCCCAAGGAGTTGACGTTATTGTTGGTAGTGGTCAATTCCAAAGTGATGCACATTTGGCGTTTTCTGTCAATAGTCGTTTACTTGTAGGCCGGACTTATTTATTAGCTACTGGCTCAAAACCAGCGGCGCCTAATATTGAAGGATTAGATAAAGTTGGCTTTTTGACGCTTGAAAATATCTGGCAGTCTATAAGTACTACTAAAATACCGCGTACTTGGGTGATTTTAGGCGGTACACCTCAAAGTATTGAGTTAGCACAAGCTTTAGCACGTCTTGATTGCAGTGTTACACTAATTGTCGAACGCTCCAATATTATCGCCCATGTTGACCCGGAGGTGGTTCAACTGCTAGAGGCACAGCTAGAAGCTGACGGTGTGTGTATACTCAAACAAAGTCGAGTCACACAAGTTCTACGAATCGATGATAAAAAGTGGTTACAAGCAGGTGATAAAGCTATTGAAACCGATGAAATAGTGATCGCTGCTGAATATGTCCCTAATATTGAATCACTAAATTTAGCTGCTGTTGGTGTAAAATGGCATCAAAATCGCTTACTCGTTAACACAAAACTTCAAACTACCAATAAACGTATTTACGCTTGTGGAGAGATTATTGGTGGGTATGCGCTTAGTAATGTGGCAAATTATGAAGCTAATATTGCCTTGAGAAACGCTTTATTCTTCTCTGGCGCCAAAGTTGACTATCAATATGTTCCTTGGGGATTAAGAACTCAGCCATTCTTAGCACACGTAGGTTTAACCGAAGCACAAGCACAGCGATTATATGATTTCAATGAAATTATAGTGTTGCGACAATATTTTAAATCTTTACCTGCTGCTCAAATTAATGACCAAACAACAGGTCTAGTTAAGCTAGTTACTTTAAAAAATGGAGAAATACTTGGTGCCTCAGTACTAGGATTAGATGCAGGAGAATTAGTTAACTTACTTTCATTTGCAATCAATAATAAAATCAAAATCTCTCGTTTGTTTAATAGTGCATTTGTATACCCAACCGTTGGAGAAATACTTTTACAAGCCGCGCGCGATTGGGATAAAATTAAATTAAATCGTAATATGGCTAAACAAGAATTTTTAGAAGACTTTTTCCAGTTTTGTCGCGATTGGAAATTGTAAAGTTATATGTCATGCCTAGGTAGAAGCATCTTAAAGTAAGGTGCGTGACGCTACTAGTTCCTGCGCTTCGTTTTGAAATCTTAGTAGCGTCACACACCCTACTTTTTCTTACCTTCTAAGAAGGAGACACTCCCTATACCTTGTAATATTCCTCGTCCAATCAAACCTAAACCACGACCGACCACTTGTGTTAAAACAAAGACTACACTGCTACCCAGAATAGATAGTAATGATTGTAAACGCGGCGCCACAGCATCACGAAATTCAAGTGCTAATGTAACAAACAGTCCAATACCTCTAAGTTGTTCGAGTTCTCCACGTCTGGAAGCGTATATCGAAGTTTTGGCAATACCGCGCGGAGCAAACACAAAGATTTCATAGCGACTTTCAAAAATCGCTTGGGGTTCACTATAATAATTTCTGAGACGATACTTCCATGATAAGTTATTTCTAAACTTTTCTATTTCCCTAGTTGAGAGATATCGACTGTTATAATAAACTTTTTTGATCTCTTCAACATCTGCAAGTCTATTTAATAGCGGTTGAATTACACCATTCGCTATTTGAATCAGAATATTTTCTAAAATCATCAAAGCATTAGCTCTGGCTTCTGTACTATCAGCCGCATATGTAGAATTATCTATATACCACTCATTCTGAAAAATTAAATACGATAATATTTCGTTAAACAAAGGAATATAATTTAATATCTCCATCTGTACTAGGTCAGCATCTTGGAGTAAGATATTCACTAACTCTATCTTTGTACTGCCTACAGGCACGCGCGAGAATTTGCCAAAAAACTCAGTAGTCGCCGTTTGCCACAAATCACGTAAAATAATATACTTTAATTCTTGTAATTGCTCAATTTCAACTTGAGAGTTTCGTAAGTCATCTAAGACTTCAGCTAATTTTTGCAAAATTAAGTACAGTAGTTCGCGTTTCTTTTCCGCGCGTAAAATATCGATTTCTAAAGCAACATCACTAACATTGTGTAATGGCAACTGAAGTTGAGAAACACAAGACGCGAATAAATCTGATTGTAACGACCTTGGACTAAATAACGGTGGCACCGCTTGGTCTTGTGGTGTCACCGATACTTGAACTAAGTTACGTGTTTCAATAATATTAGTAGTTGAGGGTATTGACTCCTGCTGGGGTGATGCTGATAACAGTAAATGATTTAATACCCAGCGTGCAGCAAGTAGTTCACGAACTTTACCAGCTAAAACCGCGCGTTCAAGGGTAGCTATACCCGGAACTTGTAACTCTGTTCTAATTTGTCGAAGGTTAGCTTGAATATAACTGTTTCCCGATGAACGAAGATTATCAAGAAAGCGCGCGATACGAGTAATAGGAGTAGAGATAGCAGGATAACTGGGATAACTAGGATAATTAGGGGGGGGGTTTACTGAACCATTCTCCAGGTCAGTCGTTGTGGGAGCATCAACCCAATAAAAACCGTCAGCAGTAACTGTATTAATAGCTGTTACCAACTCCGTTATCGGAATACCTTTGTGACAATAACCCTCAACACCAATTTGTCTCAGCGCAACTAGCTGCTGCTGTAGGTGTGAACTAAGCAGTAAGATAGGCAAATTCGGATACTGGGTTTTTAACTGTTGGCATAGCTGGTTAACTGCATAGTAATCAACAAGCTCTAAAATAATCAAATCGAGTTGATTTTGGTTGGTCTGCATTTGTGAGACAAGATGCAGCGCTTCAACCAAGGTAGCAGCTTCCCCAACAATTACTAAGTTTGCTACTAAGTTTGCTTGAGCTTCCAGCGCTACCCGCAGACCTAATCTAAAAATTGGGTCTGGGTCGATTAACAATATCCCAACACGATTAGTGGTCATATCATTCAAACGGACAGTTTCCGATTATGGATGAAATAAAGCATAATAACATTTGAAGGCTACTTACTGAGTTAAAAATGAACTTAAGTATTCGCCAATGGTTGGCAAATAAATTTATTGAAAAGAGTTACAGAGAAGCACTTAACCCTAGTATTATCTCTGGAGCTTCTCTACGTATTATTAGTGAAATTGAGGACAAAAGCTTAACTTTTTTTGACATATGTAGTCTAGCGGAAATACTTGAATTACCCATAAGTTTAGCTTGGCAGGAAATTTCTGTAATGGCTCAATTGTCTCAAAGTCTACTGTCTAACAGCAGTCAAAAAAAGCCGTTAAAGCGGAGTGAGGGAACGTGGCAGGGATTTCAAATTGCTTACTTATTCGCTCTACAACAAACTTTAGAGCAGGAGATTAATTTAAAAAAACCCTGGCTAAACCGAGCAATGTTTTGGTCGGATGTCCAAACTGGCTATCCTCTTCAAGATGGTCATTTACAAGCTTTGCTCAAAACGCTTCAAGGTGTCAAATTAACTGATACTCAAGCAGAACAAGCACTTTGTTTAATGGCTGACTCGTTTTTAGTCCAGCAGATGAACAGTGCTACTTTGGCTTGGTTCAAAGCAAACGGCGCCGAGGAAACTGAAGCCAAATTAATTATACAGCGGTTGTCGCACGCCCTACCTGGACATTTACTCGAAGTAATTGCCCAAAATGCCGCAGGTCTACCACAACTACAAAAGTTTGTGCGGTTGCAGGTCGTAAGAAATTCTATTGATAAAGATACAGGCGCCAGTATAAACGATATAGTCTCCGATAAGTCCGTCAGTATCTACGCATCAGACAAAATTGACATACACTGCGAACGATACCGCGCTCATTTAATTAAATCTTTAGCTAAACCATTATTTTTGGAATCATTCTCGCTCAAAGATATCTATGTTCCACCCGAAGGATTATTATTTAATGCAAATTATGTGTACGAACCGAAAACAGTTGAGCTAGTTGACTTAAGCAAATTTTTACTAGAAGAAATCGAAAACTCGACAACTATTACTTTAATCGAAGCAGAAGCCGGTTATGGTAAAACGAGCTTTTGCCGAATGTTTGCCGCAAAAGTCGCAAAAGAACTTTATCCAAGCTGGATGCCTATATATATTCATTTGCGTGATGTCTCTGAATGCGACAATTTGGTTGAAACGCTTTGTTCTGCATTTACGCTTGATTTATCTGTACACCTAGCGGAATGGCTTAAACACGAGTATCCAAGATGCTTAGTCATACTTGATGGTTTAAATGAACTATCTACTACCAGCAAAATATCAAAAACAAAGTTTATCGAGCAGTTGCTTGATTTTCAGTTGCAGTCGCAGCACAAAATTATTTTAACTACTCGTCCAATTTCTAACACTAATATTCTACTAAATGAAACAAATGTACGACGTGTAACTATTCAACCATTTGAACAGGAACAACTACGAATTTGGTTTCAAAATTGGACTACACTACAGTCGGCGCCAATAGCTCAGAATTTCTTCATGTTCTTAAAGCAAGCGGGGCTATTTTCAAGTAAATCAAAGTTTCCGGAATTAGCGGCGTTAGTGCGTCAACCTTTAATGCTGTATTTACTAGGGATTTTATACCGCGACGGATTACTAGAGGATGAAATAATAGAATTTGCCTCGCAAGTCCGATACTGTGGAAGTGCGTTTATACAGTGGCAGATTTATCAACGTCTCAACCGTTGGTTATTCGGATACCCTTTGATAGGTGGTGTCAAACCGATATTAATACGTTCCGGAACAGCGCATATCCACCGTACTCAAGACGCTGTGGCAAACCTGCTGCAAAACCGTCATCCAAAAGATGTACACGCGCGGATGCTCTCCGAGGCATTAAAAATACTGCATTCGCAATCAGCTAAAGTCGTATTAGAAGAGAATACATTGCCTGCGTTTTATTTTGATATCATTGACTCCCCCCACACGCTTAAATTCTCTCATCCCAAACTAGGTGAGATGCTATGGGCTGATGCAATTGCTACACAATTAAAATTACTTACCCAACTTCAGCGTAATGACTACGGACAATCAAGCTATATTATCGATGCACCTACTGATATCGCGCAGCACATATATAATTTGTTAGGGTATGGAATTGTAAATCGAGAAATCGAAGAATTAGTGATTGAGGCATTACGCCAATCTCAAGCACAAGACTTATTGGCAGTATTATGTGAGCGTTTGTTGATTGTGTGGCATGGCTACTGTCAAGGTCGCTGGCTAGATGAAGGTGTAGTACATAATGCTCGTAATTATTATAAAACATTACAAAACTCGCTCAATATTGAACAAATTAACGCTGCAGTCGGGTTAAATTTATTTTTCTTACTGTGCGACTGCCACCGAGAAGCAAAGCGCGCGTTTATTCCCTGTCACAACCCAGAAGCACTAACACAGTTAATTTATAGAACCAAACTCTTATCACCGCAGGCATTCTGTGAGAGTATAAGTCCTAAATCTTTTGCTGCTGTTAACTTGTCCAATGTTGACTTAACAGAAGTCTCACTAACAGGAGTTTGTTTAGCAGGAGTAAATTTAACAGGCGCCAAACTAACAGGCGCCAACCTTGCTTTTTCCAACCTCAGCAATGCAAACCTTACAGGCGCCGACCTAACAGGAGCGAACTTAGAGCGTACAAACTTAACTAATACAAATTTATTAGGAGCAAATTTGGAACGTGCTAACCTGACAGGAGCGAAGCTAACGTCAACAGCATTAACAAACGCCTGCCTGTACAATGCCATATTATCAGAAATGGATAAAGAAAACGTTCGCTCGCTTGGTGCCATGTTTGTACCAGAAGAATATCGTGCGCTCAAACGGTTACTAGCACAACAATCACAACTAGAAAATACCAATACATCCTACTCAACAGGAGGAACAAACATGTGGCTAAAAAGTATACCAGAAGTAGGAATAATTGAGAGCGTCGAAGGAGAAATGTTATCTCAAGACTCAAACGAAGAAGATGATGAAACCTTAATAGGAACCTATTAATTTCAATGTAGCACAGGCATCCCTGCCTGTGCAGTCTTGCTAACTTTGCTTATTTCTATATCCAACAAAGTTAATACTATAGTCAGTTATTTTGACCCCAGTTTGTTCTTCAATTTGACGGATTAAATCTTCAGGGAGTTCAACATGAACATCAAGAATTTGGTTCGTATCCAAACAGTTGACGTGGCTGTGAGAATCACTTATGTTACCGTAGAGGCGCCCGTCGCAGCGTTCGATACACTCAATGACACCCTGTGAAGATAATGCTTCTAAATTTTGGTAAACAGAGGTGTGACCGATGTCTTTGCCTTGCTGGTTGAGACGGTCGTATATTTCTCTTGCTGACAGGTGTTCTTGAGCTTGCCACAACAGTTCGAGAATAAAACGACGTTGACGGCTAACACGCATACCCAAGTCTTGACACCTAAGAAGCGCGTCTTCAAGGGAGCGAATAGGTTTGGAAGTAGTCGATGTTGCCGGATTTTGCATAATAAGTGAATTTTTTAATTGGAATAATTTGTACAGCAGGAGTGTTTTTGTTATATATGCAACTATTGTGCAACTAATATCACGTTTATCGCTACCTGTATTTCAAGATGCTATGACTTAATTGCACCATGAGATACTGGTTCGTTTTTTTTACGTCGAGTATGACAAATTATGTAGTTAATTCTAAATCATACTCATTACAACTTTAGCTTATAATTACCCAAATAGGCTATAAAAATGCAAACAATTTTACTGGTTGTCACGACAGCGTACCATGCTTTGAGTTGTTGGTTGGAGGATAGGAAGTCGGCGCCGGGTCAACTGGTGAATATGAGTAGTAGTAAATTACACATCTATACGAAAGGTGAAGGTAGTCCAACAATAGTTCTCGACCACAGTTTAGGCGGTGTTGAGGGTTATTTTCTAATCGACGAATTAGCTAAGATTAGCAGGGTTTGTGTATACGACCGCGCGGGTTTTGGGTGGAGTGATATGAGTTGGCGCCCACGCACCAGTGAGAACATAGTCACAGAGCTAGATTTATTACTGACAAATGCTAACATCAAGCCACCGTATATTCTCGTAGGAGATTCTTTCGGAAGTTATAATGTGCGACTTTATGCCAAACGTTATCCAGAAAAAGTAGCAGGAATAGTACTTACCGATGGGTTACACGAAGAAAGCATGTTAAAAATGCAGTTTGACTTACAAGCGTTAAAATACTTCTTCGCTTCAGGGTTTGTAATGTCGGTTATCGGCGCCACATTAGGAATAGTTAGAATATGTAAGCTGTGCGGAATATTTTTGTTACTCAAACCCGAATTAAGTAGATTTACTCATGAAGCGCGCGGACACGTACTGCGTTCATTTTGCCGTCCCAAACACTGGTTAACAATGGCAAGAGAAATATTAAACTTAGACACAAGCAGCAAACAAGTAAGAGTAGCAAATAACTTTGGCGCCTTACCAATAGTCAGCATCAAAGCCAACAGTTTTTTCAAACCCTCACTATGGACAAACTTCATTCCCTTAAAAAGTGCAAACAAACTGCGCGACACAATGCACGAAAAAATTCTGGAACTATCCACAAACTGTACACAAATTCAAACGAACAACAGCGGTCACTTCATATGGGTAGACGAACCAGAAATAATCACAACAGCAGTAAAAATGATTATCAATAACCTTCAATAAACTTAACAACTCTATAAACCACACAATCTTATAGAACACACAATCTTGTGGAACGGGCATCCTGCCCGTCAACTGGTATTTGTTATTTTTACCCTATATGTTACACTTGTAGTAAGTGTAGTTAAATAAAGTGATTATTTTATGTCTGAAGATTGGGATGTTACCATCTACAACCGTAAAAAACAAATGATGCTGGGTGTACTAGTAAAGAGAATACTAAATACTTCATTGGAATGGGCTGCAGAATATAGGTATAACATTCTCTCACATGATATTTTGCCAAATCCTCCATACCTTCTATTTGCTTTTCCATATAAGTTTTATTTATGGATAAAATCAGATGCATCAGTTGATAAAATAATGCCAGATTATAATATTGATGCTTATCCAATTTTGAAGCCTTATTACGATAGGGCAGAAATTGTACCAGAAAAAATTTACAGTAAAATCTGCCTAGAAATGATTATAAATTCTTGGCTTGGAAAAATTATGGACATAAAACAATTACCTAGTGATTTAGATACATGCGAACAATGGGTAATAGAATCTGGACTTTATACAACAATCAAAGGAGGAAAATTTGCCACTCAGTTATGGCGTGAATATCGTGAAGGTATAGATTATTGAACGAGAATCAAAAGTAATGTAAATCATTTAGAAATATTTTTTTAATAAGAACAGTTTGCTAGTTACGAGCAACTCTTACAACTGAGCGAAGCTGGGCGAATACAGCCTATGCTCGTGCTTATAGTTTAGCAAAATTGCATAAAATTTATTATAATAGTAATTAATTGTTCACACTAATTTTATTTTTATGTCAGACGACTGGGATATTAGTATTTACAATCGCCATCACCAACTTGTGTTAGCAGCAGAAGTTAAAGTTGGGCTAAACGCACCAGTAGAATGGGCAGCAGAATTTAGACGCAATATATTTTCGCATGGGCTTTATGCTCCAATGCCGTACTTCATGTTTATTTTTCCTGATAAAATATACATGTGGACAGACCCTAGTACCTCAGATAAGATAACATTGCCTGACTATACCATAGATGCTTATCCTATTTTTGGTAAATACTATGAAAGATCTGGTATAGACCCTGGTGAAATAGGATATTTAAGCCTAGAGTTTATTGTGTCTACATGGTTTGGAAGAATTATTAATTTTTCTAACTCATCTGATGATTTAGATGAACATCATCAATGGATGATTGAATCAGGATTATACAATGCTATTTCAGGAGGACATCTTTTGCTAGAGGCGGTAGCGTGAATATTTACGTTGAAACTAATTTTATTTTTGAACTAGTTTTTGAACAAGAACAATTTGCTAGTTGCGAGCAAATATTACAAATGACTGAAGCTGGACTTATAGAGCTTATAGTTCCTGCTTACAGTTTAGCGGAACCACATGAAAAATTAATTCGTCAAGCTAGAAATCGTACAGAAATAGAAAATATGCTCTTAGCAGAGCTAAAGCAATTACTACGCACAGCATCTTATCAAAACCGCTTTAATAATATCGACGATATTTCAAATTTACTACTTCAAAGTATTCATGATGAAAAGCGTCGCTTTATTCAATACCGTGATAGGTTTTTAAGATGCGCGGAGATAATTCCGATGAATGCTGATGTAATTCGTGATGCTGCAACAAGTGAAGTTGTTCTTAAATTTAAACCGCAAGATGCAATTATTTATGCATCAGTTATGTTTCACTTACGCCAAAATCAGCCTCAAATAGCTTGTTTTCTCAATAGAAACGCAAGAGATTTTGATAATCCTATTACTAATAATGATTTAAATAGGTTTAATTGCAGAATGATACCTAGATTTGACGACGGTTACAACTTTATTCAATCGCGACTGCGGTAATTTTAAGTCAAAATAACTTGTCCCAGCCGCTTCATAATTCGTAACACTTCCCCCAATTCATGGCGCCTATTAAACGCACAGGTTGACCAGTATAAATTACGACGTTGTGCTGTGCAAACGATAATTCAGGTGTTTCCCAAGCTGGTTGACGGTGATGAGCAACATAAATATTATTCCACCCCTTTGCACCACTAGAAATAATGGGAGCAAGTGGAAGCGCATTCAAAATCGTTTGTTCTTGAGTCACATCAACGGCAACAGGGTAACTATTCAACATAGTTTTATATGAGAACGTACTTCGGTAACAAAGTTTTATAATGTAAAAATTATATCCGCGTAGAGACGCGATTAATCGCGTCTCTACAACGTGCGGATTTCACAACAAATGATGCGCTGACTGCTATATGTGTTTAGATATTAAACAACAATTAAATATGGAACGAAAGCTTTTAATACTTGACCTTGACGAAACTCTTATCTATGCTACTGAAACACCTCTCGCTCGCGCGGTTGATTTTATTGTTGAACCGTATTATATTTACAGGCGCCCACATCTAGAGCAATTTCTTAATACCTGTTTAGATTGGTTTGATGTTGCTGTATGGACTTCCTCTACTAAAGATTATGCAGTAGAAATTGTCGCTGCTATATTTGAGAATCCTGATTCCTTAGCTTTCTTATGGGCTATAGAACGCTGTACAATTACTTACGACTATGAATTACTCGTACATTATTCACGTAAAAGGCTGAAAAAGGTTAAACGTAAAGGTTACGCTCTAGAATCTATCATCGCCGTAGACGACACCCCGCAAAAATGGAGTCAAAGTTATGGGAATTTAGTTCAAGTTAAACCTTTTGAAGGTGATGAAACGGATGACGAATTGCTGCGTTTGCTCGTTTATCTAGATAAATTAAGGAGCGAGAAGAATGTACGCGCGGTTGAAAAAAGGTCTTGGCGATATATATAGAGATGCGATAATCAACAGTCTATGAAAATATTCCACAATTACAAATTAATATACTCCTTTAGCTAGATGACAAAAATTTTTCTTTTAAAAAAGAAATTTTCTTACCTGTGTTGGGTGGAGGCTTTGCGTAACCCAACCTACAGTTATTAAGTAAGCAATATTCAATTTATAGAGTGACATCTGTCTAACGTAAGCTTTATTTAAAGAAAAACAAAAAAAAAGACTGATATTAATCAAAATAAGAATCAACGGTGCCGCAAAGTCGTTCTACTATACATATTGTTGGTAATATTGCTGCCAAAAGCAAAATCGAAGGGTACGGTGTATACCGCTGCTCTGCGTAATGTTTTGGATATGAGTGCTTTCTTTATGAACGTTTTGCAAACAGTATCATCAAAAAACGTACTTTACCAAAGCTTAATCTTATCTTGGTTAATTTTTTAACAAGTTTATGTTTATGATATAAGTATAATAATACACTTAGTAGTCACACTTAGTTTTGTCGAATCAAAAAATAGCTGCATAGTTATTCAGTTAAAAAGCCTTAGTGTCGGTTTATAAGCAACAGGGGATAAAATGGGTTCAAATTTTTCTCTAGTATCAGTAATCATTCCCGCTTACAATGCAGAGGTGTTTATTGGTAGAACTTTAGAATCAGTTATATCTCAAACGTACAAAAATCTCGAAATTATAGTAGTTGATGATGGCTCACAAGATAGAACAACGGAAATAGTAGAGTCATTCATGCAGATAGATAATCGGATTGTTTTGTTCAAACAAGCAAATGCAGGGGTTGCAGCAGCGCGTAATTTAGGGATTCGCAAATCTAGCGGTGAATTTATTGCTCCAATTGATGCTGATGATATTTGGTATCCGGAGAAGATAGCAAAACAAGTACAATGTTTACAGAATAGTAATGCAAATGTAGGATTAGTTTATAACTGGTCAGTATTACTTGATGAAGATGATGTAATTTTAGGCGAATATAAACCTGACTATTATTTTAATTACTTTACTGTAGAAGGTAATGTTTATCCAGCATTACTGAATATGAATATTGTTGGTAATGCCAGTGTACCTTTAATTCGCCGAAGTTGTTTTGATAAAGTTGGAAATTACGATTGTAAATTAAGACAGCAGAATGCTCAAGGTTGTGAAGATTGGGATATTTATTTACGGATAGCGGAAGTTTATGAGTATCGAGTTGTGCCAGAGTTTTTAGTTGGCTACCGTCAAGTGAAAGGTAGTATGTCGAGAGTAACTAAATCAATGGCTAAATCTTTTGACTTAGTAATAGCGGCTACTCGGCGCCGTTGTCCAGAATTTCCACAGTCAGTATATAATCAAATATATAATTGGTCTGCTAGCTCCTTTTTTGTTTATTTGTTAGTCAATTGTTTTGAGCGTGCTGATTATTCGCACACTTTGTTTTGGTTATATAGAGCTATACAAAAAGATTATATAATTCTTCTACGTCGCAGTACATATCGAATCATTACCGTTTGTCTTCTTAATATTATTGCTAGTCCGGTAATATCTTTAGCTCGGCACAATCAATTGAGGTTATTGAACTTTCAGAAAAACAAATTGAAAGTATCTACAAATCAAGCACTAACGATTGATGAAATTAATCAAAAAATGAAAAAGCCGCAAAAAGTGGTAGAATGGAAGCCATATGAAAAGTTAATGTGGCACAGGTGGTTAATTATTTTGCAACATTGCCAAAGTACATATATATTAACTGAGTCGTCTGAACGGGAAATAACCTATTTTTCCGAAACTTCATTGCTTGAAAAAGGAGTGAATTTGTAAGCATGAAAAGTAAAAGTAAGAGTGTTATTACAAGTTTATTACCGCTCCTAAAGCTTTATCCTTGGGCAATTCCCACAATTATCATCCTTGGAATCATTTCTTCATTTTCCGAAGGTTTGGGGATTAGCTTATTTATACCTTTACTGCAAAGCGTATCTGAACCAAGTTCCCAATTATCAAATCAGTTATCACATCCAAATTTTTTATTAGATACACTAAATAAACTATTTACGAATTTTGATTCACAAACACGATTACTGATTATTGCATTGTGCATTCTTGTTAGCATCATTATTAAAAATAGTCTAGCTTATATTAATAGTATTTTGTTTTCTTGGTTCAACGCGCGCATCGGTCATCGTCTCAGGTCAAAAATATTTGAACAGCTTTTGAATGTTAGCTACAGTTTCTTAGAAACGAATGAATCGGGTAAGTTAATGAATACGCTGACAAGTGAAAGTTGGCGTACTGGTCAAGCTTTATCTACATTAGTTGGGTTAATTATTACTACTTCTACAATAACTGTTTATGTAATCTTATTGTTACTTATATCTTGGCGATTAACTTTACTAGTCACAGTTTGTATGGCGTTAATTTCGTTTGTAATTCAGCTATTAACGCGACAAATAAAAACTTTGGGAGAACAAGCGGTAGAAGCAAACTCTAATTTAGCGATTCGGATGTGGGAAGGGTTTTCAGGAATGAAGACGATTCGCGCGTTTGGAAGAGAAACATATGAGCAAAAACGGTTTGATGAGACATCAACGAAAGTACGCACTACTTTTTTAAAGTTGGATATTCTCTCTAGCATCGTTAGTCCTTTATCTGAAGTTTTATCTGCGGTTTTATTGTTGTGCATTTTGGTTGTTGCACTATTACAAGATCAAACTGCTTTACCAACTTTATTAACTTTTATCTTTATATTATATCGTCTTCAACCGCAAGTCAAACAATTAGACGGGGCACGTGTTGGTTTGATGAGTTTAACAAGTGCGGTGGACGACGTAATGTCACTGTTAGACTGCTCTGATAAACCTTATATTCGTTCTGGTTCGATTAATTTTCCAGCTTTAACACAAGGAATTTATTTAAAATCGGTAGACTTTTATTATAATCCTTCAGAAAAACCTGCGCTATTAGATATGTCGCTTTGTATTCCCGCGTCTAAAACTACAGCAATAGTTGGTCCTTCTGGCGCCGGTAAATCAACTTTAATTGGTTTAATTTGTCGTTTTTATGATGTGACATCAGGAGAAATATATGTTGATAATTATCCAATACAAGAATTGAATCTCAATGACTGGCGCCATCAAATAGCTATTGTTAGTCAAGATGTACATATGTTTAGTACTACCGTCTTAGAGAATATTGCCTATGGTAGGCTAAATGCAACAGAAAAAGAAATCATTGCAGCAGCGAAATTAGCTAATGCTCATAATTTTATCACTCAACTACCTCAAGGCTATGACACAAAAGTTGGCGACCGTGGAATTCGTCTTTCTGGAGGACAAAAACAACGCATTGCTTTAGCAAGAGCAATTGTCCGTAACCCGCAAATTTTGATTCTCGATGAAGCAACGAATGCGCTTGATAGTATTTCTGAACATTTAATTCAAGAAGCTTTAAATACATTAAGCCAAAATCGTACAGTGATTGTCATTGCTCACCGTTTATCGACAATTGAACAAGCTGACCAAATTATTGTACTTAATGAAGGACGTGTTACAGAACAAGGTAATTTACAACAATTACTTAAATTAAATGGACTGTTTGCCCGTCTTTATAATTTACAACACCGTAATGTTCATAATTAAACAATCTTAATTACTGCGTTATGCCTTATATAATTCAAGATATAGAAGTAACAGAAGCATTACCTAGCATCTCGCTTTCAGAAAGTGACACAGGTATTGCTCTAGTTCTACGTAGGAAAGATAAATTGATTGGCTTTTTGCTACAAGCATTACCACCAAAAAGTATGCTGACTCCAGAATATCTGGAGCAAATTGTTAGCGAACAAGTGGGAAAAAAGATACTTCAAGAAAGCATTAAAGAAGAATTAACAGTTAAAATAGCGAATCTGGAGGATTTTCCTTCACTGACTGTTGCTATTTGCACCAAAGACCGTCCAGACAACCTTAGTCGGTGTTTGAACTCATTAATTAAGTTACAGCAATCTCCATTAGAAGCTAAACCCCATTTTGAAATTTTAGTAGTGGATAATGCACCATCTGATGAGCGTACTAAGGAATTAGTAACTTCTTTATCTACTGTTAGTTATGTTCGTGAACCAAAGCCTGGTTTAGATTTCGCGAGAAATCGAGCAATTAAAGAAGCAAATGGAGAAATTTTAGCTTTTATTGATGATGATGTTGTTGTAGATCGAAATTGGCTAAATGGACTAATGGAAGCATGGGCAGAAAATCCTGATGCAGGTGCTTTTACTGGGCAAGTACTTCCTTATGCGTTGGAAACAGAAGCTCAAATTGTTTGTGAACAAAGAGGAGGTTTCCGTAAAGGGTTTGAGAAAATTCGTTTTGGTCAAACTCTACCAGGAAATACTTTATATCCATGTGGCGCCGGAGTATTTGGAGTCGGATGCAATATGGCTTATCGACGCGAAATTCTAATCAAGCTAGGTGGTTTCGATGAAGCTCTGGATACAGGTGCTGCTCTACCAGGTGGTGGCGACCATGATATGTTTTATCGTGTTGTAAGAGCAGGTTATATATTAGCATACGAACCTCAATATTTAGTCTTTCACGAACATCGTCGTGACCTTGCAGGATTAAAGCGTCAGTACAGTCGGAGTTGGGGTTTAGGCTTTACATCATATGTAACCAAATGTTATTTAAGTGACCCACCACAAAGAAATAAATTAGTACGTTTGATTTTGTGGTGGATTAATTATGAACTTACTCAATTATCAGAAAGTGTGTTAGGTAAACATCCTCTATCACCTGACATATTATTAGGAGAGTTTTTTGGTGGCATCGCTGGATTGTTTGGCGAATACTCGCGGTCAAAAAAACGTACTGAAAAAATCTATAGGCAATTCTCATGAATAATTTAGCTCCTTTAAAAATTCTACACATTCATTTAGATAAAGGAATTGAGCCACTACCTTTATACTCAGACTGTCAAGGGTTATATATAGTATTTTGGTGGCGCGACATTCCTCTTGGTAACTGTAAAATACTAGCTACAGAATTACCAATGTTGGCTATAGAATTACAAAAGCTAGCTGTGCGGACAATTACTCCTGTAGTCAGTACTTATCTTTTCCAACATGATATTAATAGTGATGAAATAAAAAATGACGCATCAGTATTTTCGGCTCTGAGAAATTTAGAGAAACCTTTAGCAAAACTTTGTAGCTCAACACCAAAGCTTACAAAACATTCTATTTCTATTGTTGTTCCTACATGCAACAGACCAGAACAGCTAGAAATCTGCCTGAATTCACTACAAAATTTATCTCAACTTCCTGATGAAATTTTAGTTGTAGATAATTATCCCAAGGAAAATGCCACACGCCAATTAGTCGAGCAAATGCCGGATATACGTTATGTTGCCGAACCAGAACCAGGTGCAAGCATCGCTAGAAATACAGGAGTTAAGTACGCAAAAGGTGATATAATTGCTTTTATAGATGATGACATGACGGCTCATCCTGACTGGCTAGCTAAATTACAACAAAACTTTGCTGACCCTGAAGTTATGGCTGTCACAGGTTTAGTTCTCCCTGGAGAATTAGCAACAGAAGCACAGCAGATTTTTGAAGAATACTGGAGTTTTAATAGAGGTTACAGTCGATTAAATTATGATTCTGAATTCTTTGGCAAAACCAAAAAATATGGTGTTCCCGTTTGGCTGATGGGTGGTAGTGGTAATATGGCTATACGGCGCCAAACTTTCATGTCATTAGATGGTTTTGATACTCGACTAGGAGCAGGACCAAAAGCCGCTGGATGTAGTGAAGATTCAGAATTATTTTATCGCTTGGTTTCAGAGGGTTTACTATGTCGCTACGAACCAACTGCTGTTGCTTATCACTTTCATCGTTCAGATATGAATAGCTTTAAAAAGCAAGCATTTGGTTATATGCGCGGTCATGTTGCAGCACTATTAATTCAGTTTGAAAAATACCAGCACTGGGGAAATATCCGTCGTATATTAAAAACTTTGCCTAAATTTTACGCAAAGCTGTGGCTGAAAGGAATATTAAAAGGATTGAAACCTCGACACAGGACAGTTTATGCAGAACTAGCAGGATGTTTTTCTGGCATTAGCTTCTACTTAAACAATAAGCTTTATCATAAAAACTTTAGTCAATAGTGGCTATTAGCTCACAGTCATGAAATTTAGTAATTTTACCCTCTATGAAAGTATCTATTATTATACCTGCTTATAACGCGGCACCGACAATCACTGAAACGCTGTTATCTTTGCAAGCTCAAACTTTTTCTGATTGGGAGGCAATTATAATTAATGATGGTTCGAGTGATGATACGTTTACGATAGCTAATCAATTTGCGGCACAAGATTCACGTATCAGAGTAATTAATCAACTAAACCAAGGTGTGAGTGCCGCGCGTAATTTTGGTATAAAAGAAGCTTTGTATGACTGGGTATTATTTCTTGATGCTGATGATTGGATTTTACCTCAACACTTAGAAAAATTAACAGAAGTTCTTAAGCAAGATGCAAATCTTGATGCTGTTTACTGCGGTTGGGTAAGAGTTACACCTGATGGAAAAAAGGTTAACTATGACTTTTCTAATCAAGCGAGTCAGATGTTCGCTGCATTTGCTCGTAGTTGTGTATTTGCAATTCATAGTTGTATTGTTCGTCGTAATATTATATTAGATGTTGGTGGCTTTGACCCAGAATTACCAACTTGTGAAGAATGGGATTTATGGCAAAGAATCGCTCGTACTGGCGCCCGTTTTGCTGCAATACCCGAGAAGAGCGCATATTATCGAATGCGTCCAAATTCGGCTTCTTTTAATACACACCAACTTTTATATAATGGGCTAAAAGTAATTACTCTTGGACATTCTCCTGACTCACGAGTTCAAAATCCATCTGCTGGTTATGCTACTGGAATGCCCAAACAAGAATTATCAAGCGCCAAACTTACATTTGTTTCTTGGGTAGCTGGACTTACAATAGCTAGTGGTGGTGACTTCTTACCTTTACTTGCTACTGTAGAAAGTGAGTTTGAACCAGGACTAAACCCAGAAGTTATCGCTTTATCAATTTTTTGGTCTATATTCTTACCTACTTGTCAAACACCATCTGATTGGTATGAGTTATGGTTGAAGTTAGAATCAAAAATTAGAGAATTCTTAACAGCATTAGAGAAATTATCTTTGGCGCCAGCTTTAGCAATTCGTGCATCTAAAAAATTACAAGATTTAATTTTAGAACACACAACTGTCACAAAACCATTGACTATAGGTACTACTTATGCAGTACAGCAAGAAGTTACAGAGCCATTTATAGATATTGTGGCGCCGTCTGAAACAGAACGCTTGCATTGTGCGGTGACTATACAAGGTAAGCATTTAGGAAATGTTATTTTACCTATTTGTGATGGGGTTGTTTCGAGTTATGTTCTACAAGATGCTATCGCTTCAAAATTTGCTTGGGAAATTCTAAGGAGTTACTTCGACAACACAGTATACCGTCAACTTACTACTAAACGCACTTCCACAGGATTATCAATTTGGCGAGGTAATATTCATCTTGCCTCAATACCTGAAAATGATACATTACATAACAATATAGGATGGATAGTTTTTCTCCAAGAACTTTGGGGAGCTAACTGGGAGCAAAGCTATTTCTATAATGAAAGTTTGACGAAGCTGCAACAACTCAAAGCGACTGTGAAGAGTTTAGGGCAAAGTAGTATTAAATCGATAGTAGAAAATATTACTCCTACAAAGCAGCAAGTTGAAAATTGCATAACAGTTGAAGTCAGTCAAAAATTACCTCATCTTACAACTAGTGCAGAAACACTACAAATTATTCCCACTGTTGGTGGAGTTGCTCTAGGGACAATAGTTTATCAAGTTAAAGACAATAAAGTTACACCTCAACAACTACGAGCTACTATTATACAGGGAGCTAGGTATGAACTAGCTGTTGCTACTGTCCGAGAAGGATTACTAGGAATGCCGCTAACTGGTAATTTAAGAGAACGGTTAGCGAAAAAACCATCATTCCAAAATCATCATGACACTAATATAAAGCTTGGGCGCCATGCAGGAGCAATTGGAACGAGTAGCTCACGACGCGCGACTCTCCCCCAAGCTGCAAAACACGACTTACTTACATCAGCATCAGTTGCAAATGAAGAGTTCGTAGAAACAAATAAGAGTGAGCATCCACAACAAACAATATTCTACGTACCAGAATTAATATCCCAAAATATTCAACTAGAACAACATACATATAAAACACATTCACAGCAACAAATTAACCTGCGCTCAAATTTTGAAACACTGTTTGCCAAAAACGCTGACCCTTGGAAATATACTAGCCCCTACGAACAGACAAAATACGAACAAACTTTAGAATTATTACCAAATGTCAAATTTGAACAAGTGCTGGAATTAGCATGTGCAGAAGGACACTTTACAGCACAACTGGCGCCGAAAGTTGGTAACTTACTAGCAACAGATATTTCTCAAATTGCTTTAGAAAGAACAGCACAGAAATGTAAAGATTTAAACAACGTCACCTACGAACGTCTTGATGTAATTACAGAGTCCATTAACGGTAAATACGATTTAATCATTTGTAGCGAGGTTCTGTATTATACCGAAAAAATAGAAATACTTTCTTTAGTTGCTTCAAAAATTGCCAATGCTCTCAAACCAGGTGGCTACTTTATTACAGCACACGCGAACTTAGTTAGAGATGAGCCAAACCGACCGGGTTATAATTGGGGTTATGCATTTGGAGCAAAAGTCATTGGTGAGACGTTTGCTAATACTCCACCACTGCAATTAATTAAAGAGTTACACACACCGTTGTATCGAGTTCAACTTTTTCAAGCTTTGTCTGATTCGGCGCCAATAACACCAGAAATAATCGAAATTCCCCAACCAACACCACCACCAGCATATGTAGCAGA
>NZ_JBXXZH010000073.1:0-38431 GCF_059640475.1 Calothrix sp. CBUCES-K 9914 | reverse complement strand
CACCCATCTTTTTGAAGTGCGTTTTTGACGACTTCATGAAACTTGTCTTTGGCTGACATTGTAACGGTTGCTAATACCACACCCAATATTTTAACAGGGTTTGTTGTCTGGTCGCACTAAGGATTTAGGTACATGTGGACTAATTAATGTATACGCTTCTGATTTAATCGAGATTACTGCTTCTGGTACTGATGTGACTGCACCTAGTGGTATTTATTCTACGGTTATTGATGGCGCCAGTGTTGGGGACGTGGGGACGCGGGGAGGACACAAGGATCGTGAGACTTGTGGCAGCATGAGCCTTGTAAACCCGCGCGTTATTGATTTTTTCTCCGCGTCCCCGTGTCGCGTGGGTTTCACGATTTCTTAGTGCCATTCGAAGCTATGCCTCACCTGCAGGCATAAATACTGTTGATGTTATAACTTATGCTCATTCTGGGAATAATAGCTTGCGTTTTGTCCTTACGCAGTCCTGTAAGTAAAGATTTATTAAACTTTGATAAGGAATACCTGTTTCTTCAGTAAGACTTTTAAAATAGTTAACGACATCATCCTCTAGCCTGATTGTTACTGGCTTTTTGAGTTTTTTAGCGTATGGGTTTTTAACAGATTCAGAAAAATCGTATTCTTCTTTCATGAGAAAAAATCACGGTACTGTTGACGTTCTCGCTTGGTTGCTATACGTGCTGAGATGATACGAATAAGTTCATCGTTTTCTTTATAGATATGGCAAACGATAAGTAATCGTAAAACGCTGCTTACACCTAATAAGATATAACGTTTTTCTCCGACAGAGTGTTCTGGGTCATACGTCAAACGCGCGTTCTCGTCATAAAAGACGGTTTGCGCTTCCTCAAACGAAACACCGTGTTTTCGCTCGTTTGATTCTGCTTTTTGTTCATCCCACGAATACTATATTTTTTTTCGGTTGGGATTTCAATATACAAAAATGTTCACAATTATCCTGTGGGATGGGTATCGAAACCTGTATGAATATTTGTTAATTTAACTCTTGCGTAGAGACGCGATTCAATCGCGTCTCTACAAAAATTGGCTTGTATGGTGGGCAGTGCCACCTTACTTAGTAGTGGTTGCCTGATTTGCGGTGGTGGACTGCGGTGACGCCATCTTGATTTAGGACTTTACCGTCGTCTACTGTGGCGTATACTAACCAATGGTCGCCTACTTCCATACGGTCTTTGACGGTACATTCTAAATAAGCTAAGGCGCCCATCAAAACAGGTGAACCATTAGCAGCATCAGTTGTTTCTAACCCAGCAAATCTATCTTGACCTGGTGCGTAGTTTTTCATGAAGTGCTTCCGAATTTCTCTACCTTCTGCCAAAATATTTACAGCAAAGCTGTTTCCGGAGTGCATTAAAGGTTCTAACGCACGGTCTTTAGCTACAGAAATAGTCAAACCAGGGGGATTAAAGCTTGCCTGTGATATCCACGATGCGAGCATAGCGCTTGATACATCACCTTGCTTTGCGGTAATTACTGACATTGAACCAAGAATTCTTCCTACAGCTTGTTCTAAACTGCTTGCAGGTGCTGAAGCTACTCGAACTCGGTTTATACGTTTAATAGCTTGGGCAAAGTCGGTTCCTGCTTCTTCGCAAAATTGGATTGTTTTATCGTCGGGTTTGAATTTGACGCGGATAGGGTCAAACCCAAAACGGTATCCTCCGTCTTTGAGTTTTGTTTCTAATATGTCAATAGCTTCACCGCTCCAACCATAGGAACCAAATACTCCTGCAAGTTTGGTTTTGCTAGCGTTGGCTAGTACTATTCCTAAAGCTGTTTGTACGGGTGTGGGTGCATGTCCTCCTAATGTGGGAGAACCCATGATAAACCCTGCTGATTTTTCGACAGCTTCTTGAATTTCTGCTGGGTCGGCAAATTCACAGTTTATTGATTCTACTCTTACACCTGCTTTAGTAATACCGTAGGCAATAGCTTGAGCTACTGTTGCGGTATTCCCGTATGCTGAAGCATAAATTAATGCTACGGTGTTTTCTTGGTTGGTTTGTTGCTGTATCCATTCGCGATACGCTTTGGTTAATTCGATTAACCCATACCGCACCATTGGTCCGTGGTTAGGAGCGTACATCCGCACTTTCAAATCAGACAGCTTTTCTAGTGCTGTATCAACTTGACGCGCGTGAGGCGCCATTACACACTCAAAGTAATATCTTCTATCCTCTAGGAACGATTGCCAACCTTCATCAAATACTTGGTCGCCACATATATGGGCGCCGAATAATTTGTCTGTGTATAAAATTTCTGTCTGCGGGTCGTAGGTGCAAAGTTCGTCAGGATAACGAGGGTTAGGTGTAGGAATAAATTCTAAATGGTGTCCCTTACCCAAATCTAGTGTTTCTTCACCACGTTTGACTAATATAGGTAAATCTGGATTTTCTAACGCACCGCGTAAATTGATGGCGCCTGGGTTAGAACAAACGAACGTAATTTGAGGTGCAATTTCAAATAAAGCCTTTAATGTTGCCGCGCGGTTTGGGTTGACGTGACCGAGAATTACATAATCTATCTTTTTAAGATCAACCCGTTGCTGTAATGCATTCAAGAAAATTTCAGTGAATGTTTCTCCAGGTGGATCAATAAGGGCTATTTTATTGCCTTCGATTAAAAAACAATTCGCAGTAGTACCCTTTGCTAAAGCGTACTCAACTTCAAATCTTAAACGTGCCCAACTGCGAGAACGAAATACGCGCGTATCTGTAGCAACTGGTAAAACTTGAACATCACGAGGTTTGATTGACATAAGAGTGCTGAGTTCTGAGTGCTGAGTTCTGAGTGCTGAGTTATGAGTGCTGAGTTATGAGTTCTAAGTTCTGAGAAGGGGATGTTTGATCTAAAACTCCATACTCAGCACTCAGCACTTTTTACTCCTTAATAGTGATTACCAACTTTACGGTGGTGTACTGCGGTTAGTCCTTCGGGTCTAGAAACTCTGCCAGCGTAAACAGTACAGTAAACTATCCAGTGGTCGCCTGCATCAAGTCGGCTTGCTACTTCACATTCCATGTACGCTAGTGCATCCGCTAGAATAGGGGTGCCGTTTTGAGCTGGTTGTGTACGTACTCCTTCAAAACGGTCTGCACCTGGTGCAAATCTTTTTAGGAAGTGTTTCATTAAACCTTGATAATTACCCTCTTCGAGAACGTTAAGGACAAATTTATCACCTACTTGCATCAGTGATTCAATCGCACGGTCTTTTGCTACCGCTAGTGAAAAACCTAATGGTTTGAAGCTTGCTTGCGCTACCCACGAAGCTAACATCGCGCTTTGTACATCGCCTTTCTTCGCTGTGATAATGTATAAACCGCCACTAATTCGACCTAAAGCTTTATCAAGGTCGGCGCCTAGTGACTTCATTTGTTTGATGCTTTTATCGCGCGTTACCCACTGTGCTAAGTCAGTTCCCGCTTCTTCGCAAAGTTTGTAGGTATTCTCGGTAGGAGTTTCGCGAATTTCAATCACAGGGAATGCGACATGTAAACCTAACGCGCGGAATTTGTTGAGTAACGGATAAGTTGGTTCGTCGTTACCACCACCGGTTTCAAAAATACCAATGGCTTGTTTTTCTTTTGCAGAACCTAATATTGTACCAAGGGCACCTTGAATGTTCGCGTTGTTGGTAGTGGGAGGCATACCAATTACAATACCCGCAACTCGACCAACAAGTTCACGTAGTTCCTGTAAATCAGGGTTGCCACCCAAATCTATCATTTCTACAGCTACACCTGTTTTGCTAATACCGTTAGCAAGTGATTGAGCAAGTCGATCAGAGGCGCCATACTCAGAAACGTAGAATATACCAACTGCTGTTTCGGCTTTTGCTTGAGTTTGACTCCAGGTACGATATCTTGTTGTTAACTCCTGAACGTTGTGCGATAACAGTGGTCCGTGACCTGTAGCTATCATGTCGATTTGTTGAAGTTCGCCCATCCGCTTCAGTGCTGACAACACTGAACGTGCGTTTGGCGCCATCAAACATTCGTAGTAGTATTTATAATCTGGAGAAATTGCTTCCAAATTTTCATCGAATGTGGCATCGGAACAGTAATGCAATCCAAATGCATCACAGGTATATAATGTCTTGGTTTTGTGGTCGAATGTAAAAATGGTGTCAGGCCAGTGTAAATTGGGAGCAATTACGAATTCGAGTTCATGCCCGTTACCTAAGTCTAATTTATCGGCGTTTTTGACGATTTGCCGCTTAAATGGTGTATGTACGAGATTTTCCAAAAATTGAATCGCGACTTTTGAACCGACGACAGTAATGTCTGGCGCAAGTTTGAGAACGTCTTTGACTAAACCGCTGTGGTCAGGTTCTGTATGACTGATGATTAAATAGTCTATTTCGCTAAAGTCGATTAAACCTTTAACTGCGTCTAAATATAGATGACGGAACTTCTCATGTGAAGTATCTACTAGAGCAGTTTTCTCTCCACGAATTAAGAATGAGTTGTATGTAGTGCCATTCTGCAAGCCAAACTCAATATCAAAGCGGTCTCTATCCCAATCGAGCGAGCGAACTGCTGTTGTGTCGGTAGCTATATCAGCAATCTGTATAGTAAGTCTTTTTTGAGTCTTTTCGGTGAGTGCTACCATAAACTCTCCTCTTGTATTAATAAGTATTTATTACATCTACCTCTATTGTGGCATGAGTTAAATGTAAATAATTATTAAAAAAGCTATAGATGAGTTAAATAAAACAAAAGAGTCAGAAGGTAGGGTGCGTGACGCCATAACAATCGTAAAATAAAACGTCGGAACTAGTAGCGTCACGCACCTTACGAGTGAGAAGTTAATGTCAGAAAACTGGTTAGGGTTAATGATTGGGAATTCGCGGTTGCACTGGGGATTATTTGAAAACAAGGATTTTATCTATAGTTGGGATAGTGATTACTTATTAACCCCAGAATTACCTTGTCCTTTAAACCCTCATCTGCCTCTGTATCTTGCTTCTGTAGTTCCATCACAGACCGCCATATGGCAAAATTACCCAAATGTCAAGCTAATTAGTTTGCATTCAGTTGAGCTTATTCAAATGTATCCGACTTTGGGAATTGACAGAGCATTAGCTGTATTTGGCGCCGGTCGAGTTTTGGGGTTTCCTGTACTGGTAATTGATGCGGGAACAGCACTGACATTTACAGGTGCCGATAGTAACCAAGCATTAATTGGTGGAGCGATTTTACCAGGATTGAGTTTACAGTTGGGAAGTTTGTCGATGCGAACTGGGCAGTTACCAAATGTCGAACCACCGCACTCCTTACCTTTACGTTGGGCAATAAATACTCTAGAAGCGATGCAAAGCGGAGTTATTTACACCTTACTTGCTGGAATCAAAGATTTTGTTACAGCGTGGATACTCTTATTTCCTTTATCAAAGGTGGTGATGACAGGAGGGGATAGCTCGCTTCTTTATTCCTACTTACAACTTATTAATCCAGACATAGCCCTGTGTATCACTGTTGAACACGATTTAATTTTATGGGGAATTAAGGAAGTAGTAATTAGTATTGGTATATAATTGCTGTGATTTGTAAATCAGTATTTGTTTTTATTAACTAAAAACTGCCCTACTAGTTTTACGGCTTTTAATAAAGTTACGAATTTCTTGTGTTACATCATTGCTAGATGACTCTGGCAAATTATGCTGACCATGAGCAATCATTTTCAAGTTCGCACCTGGTATTAATTCTCCATAAGCTTGACTAACAGCAATGGCTTCTTGTGTATCTTTACCGCCTTGTAAAATTAAAACGGGAACGACTAAAAAGCTCAAACGATTTTCCAAAAATTCGGCACGTATTTCTGGAAGCTGACGGTCAAATAATAATTCACATGCAGTTGGAAATTTTTCCATAACCAAACGCTGGCGCCATTCTTCTTTGACTTTAATTTCACGTCCAAACATTTTGGTAATTGGACGCAGTAACTTTAATATCAGGAACATTAACTCAGAACGTTTAAGAATACTTCGCATGGACTTTAAACGTTTTTCAGTTGCTTCTGTCGCAACACCTTCTGGAGAAACCAAAATTAACCCAAGCACTCGCTCCGGATACTTCAAAGTATAGCTTGCCGCTATCCAGGCGCCTAATGAATCTCCAACTAAATATACGCGCTCAAGCTTAAGTATAGTCAAAAGCTCTGCCAAGCAATCAACTTGTAAATCTATAGAATAATGAATATCGGGAATTTCAGACTCTCCAAACCCCAATAGATCTGGTGCCAAACAATGGTAGTCGAGCGATAATAACTCCATCGTCGGCACCCATTGACTACCTTCGTTCCAATTACCATGTAAAAAAACGACAGTCTGCCCATTACCAACTTCACGCCAAAATAGCTGCCCAGTAGAGAGCTTTCTCCGGGAGTTACGAAATAAAGTTTCCA
The DNA here is from genome assembly GCF_059640475.1 of Calothrix sp. CBUCES-K 9914. NCBI lineage: Bacteria > Bacillati > Cyanobacteriota > Cyanophyceae > Nostocales > Calotrichaceae > Calothrix > Calothrix sp. CBUCES-K 9914. Next base: position 31,999 of record NZ_JBXXZH010000073.1, on the reverse strand, counting down.
TTTGAATGTAGAAGCAAGAAGTTAAAAGTTAATTATTTCCGTCACCGTATTTTCCACCGACTTCTGTTATACACGTTCAAAGATAGCCACGCGAAAATATACGCTCACAGGATTATTCACCTGCTATAGCCTTCAATACAAACGCACTAAATATAAATAAATGTTCTAAACTTTCAGATAGCCAGTAGATTTTTACTTAGGTTGAGCCAGGTATATTTATCATACTAGATAATTAATATCGATGGTTAATATAAAGTTAGTACAATTACCCGAAGCGCTTCCAATTATGGCGCTTCGGGTATACTGAATAATTGGTATAACTATTTATACCGCTTTCGACTGAGTGTTTTGCTAACTTACGAAAGTGTTAAAGAACCTTTCAAGTAATCTTGTAATTGTCGAGCGTGGTCGTGGGACATTGGTTCGTTGGGAATGGAATCCGGATAGAACGCTTGTATATCCATAACTTCCAATTTATCTTGAACGGCCATACTGCCTTGAACTTTGGCTTCGACAACTACGCAAATTGAATGTATTCTGGGGTCACGGTCTGGCGCCGAGTATACACCAATTAGTCGCGTAATTTTCACCAAATCCAACCCAGTTTCTTCTTTCAACTCGCGTTCAACAGTGTTAGGTATATCTTCCCCCCAATCAATCATTCCTCCGGGTAATGCCCATAGACCGTTGTCACGGCGCCGAATTAGCACAATTCTGCCATCAGGTAGAATGGGAATTATACTCGTACCGGGAATTGGGTGGCGAAATATAACACCAAGTACAGTTTGTCCGAAACGCCACCAGCTACGTGTGGTTTGAATCGCTATAGCAAACAAGGCAAGTATATTCAATCTTCAAAGTTTGTAATTTGACTTATGAGTGTTCCAACGAACCAATGAGTATCTGCTCTAAAGGAGCTATTAATTTTTGAGCTTGCGATGATAATCTTCATGGTTCGCGCTATATTCTAACGATTACCGCAGAACAAATCAATATTAACATCCATAGAATATTTAAGCTGTGTATGCCTACATACGTAAATTAGATTTATTTAATAAATACATGGTCTTTGTATTTAATACAACGTTTAAACTCACCACCAGCCCAAATTTATTCCAAATTTATTAATTATCCTTCTCAAACAATGTACCTTTTTATGGTACAAGAAAAAACTCACCTATTGATAATCCTCTTGACACAATTGTGGTATATAAGGTATACTAGTATGCTGTTCAAGAAATAAAAAAGCTAGTAAGGCAAACTATATTTGTTAAGTAGATGTCTAACATGGCTTTTTCGTTGTTTATAAAATGAGGTGAACATGGCAAAGCGCCGTAACCCAAAAAAAGAAAAGGCGCTACGGAACCAGGCTTATGCCCGGAAGTTCCGTAAACGGACTACTACGGGAAGAATGCAGCGAAGATTCCAGCAAAGACCACCTAAGAGTGAAGAAGAAGAAGGCGCAGCAGCAATGGATGCTGAGTAATATATTGCTCATGCGTTCACGCTTGTCGCTATGGTTCGGGCGTACATTCGTGTACGCCCGCTTGTTGCGTTTTACTAGTCAATATAGCTTTTACTCAGTTGGCTCGGCGCCTAAAGTCGTCCTAGCACGAGTTAATGCTTCTCTAACTTGAGTGAAGCCAGTACCACCGTAGCTGTTACGTGCAGCAACAACTTGACGAGGGGCAATAGCCTCATAAATATCAGGTTCAAAAGCGGGATGTAATTGTTTCCACTCAATTAAAGTTAAGTCAAGTAAAAGTTTATCTGCGGTAATACAAGTTTTAACAACTTTACCAACAAGGTTATAAGCTTCGCGAAATGGAACTCCTTTGGCAGCTAAATAGTCAGCTACGTCAGTAGCATTAGAAAAGTCTTCACAGACAGCGTTTTCTAAACGGGGAGTATTAAACTGCAAACCAGAGCGTAACAATATCGTCATAGCTTCTAAGCAAGCTTTGATAGTGTTAACGCTATCAAATAAGCCTTCTTTATCTTCTTGTAAGTCCTTGTTATATGCCAAGGGTAGTCCTTTCATCATCACCAGCAATGCTTGGAGATGACCGAAAACACGACCAGTTTTTCCCCGTACCAGTTCTGGAACGTCGGGGTTTTTCTTTTGGGGCATAATACTTGAACCAGTAGCACAGCTATCTAATAAGGTAACAAAGCCAAATTCTTGACTTGCCCAAAAAATTACCTCTTCAGCAAGACGGCTAAGGTGAACCATAATTAAGCTAGCTGCACAAGTAAATTCAATTGCAAAATCTCTATCGCTGACACCATCAAGGCTATTTTCGTAGACAGCATCAAAGTCTAATAATTTAGCACTATAGTGGCGGTCAATAGGAAAAGTTGTTCCAGCCAAAGCACCACACCCTAGTGGCGATATATTTACACGGTGCCAAACATCACCCAACCGTTCCCAGTCACGTTGTGCCATCTGGAAATAAGCGAGAAGGTGGTGGGCTAGACTGAGTGGTTGCGCGCGCTGTAGATGGGTGTATCCGGGTACAAGCGTTTCGATATTTTGCTCGGCAATATCAACTAATACAGATTGGAATTCTCGAAGTTGACGGCGAATTTGCTCTATTTGCGTGCGTAAATAAAGACGAGTATCAGTACCAACCTGGTCGTTACGCGAACGCGCGGTATGAAGTTTCTTACCGACATCACCAACTATTTCTGTCAGGCGCCGTTCAACAGCAAAATGTACGTCTTCAGCATCAATACCTGGGGTAAACTGGCCTGAGCGATACTCATGACGAATTTGCTCCAAACCAGAAACAAGTGTTTCACCTTCTTCTTTTGAGATAATACCAGTATGGGCGAGCATCTTCGCGTGAGCCTGCGAACCAGTTATATCGTATTCAATTAATTCAATATCAAAATTAATACTCGCATTAAAGCGAGTAATATGAGGATGCAGTCCTGATTCAAATCGGGGACTCCAATTTTTTTGCTGAGTCATAAACACCTGTTGGGAAAGTTTTACGTAGGGTGCGTGACGCTATAACAATTGTGAAATCAAACGAATGATCTGGTAGCGTCACGCACCATACTTTTAACCATAGCTAGTTAGATTCCGAATCATATAGCCAATAGCCAATCCAATCAACAGTGCCCATGCTTGCCCTGTTTGTACGAAGTGCGTAAATGACTTTTGTACCTGACCCAAGAGATTTGGGTCGGTGACGTTTTGAGCGAAAACAGTCAAATCTATAGGCACACTTTGTCCAAATTGAAACACCCAATCGCTAAAAATTTCCATATCCTATCAAATTTGTGTAAAAAATATTAGTAGAGACGCGAAACATACACTGTCTTAACCTCAATACCCAAATAATGTCCACTACTGACTCTAAGCAGAAATACTTACAGTCAAAACAAAGCTGAGAGTAAAAGCCACCAGTATTAACCAGTTTTTCGTTAAAAAATGTATCATTTTGTTTGAATTCTAAGATTGTATTAGTTTTGCAAAATACAGTCTTAACCTTAGTGTGAGGGTGGCGCCAACCGCAATTTCTCGGCTGTTCTTAAAATTTGTCCCGCTAGTACTGCAGCACCAAAGCCATTATCAATATTTACAACTCCGATACCTGCTGCACACGAGTTCAACATCGTTAACAGTGGCGCCAGTCCACCAAAACTGGCGCCGTATCCAATACTTGTAGGGACAGCCACAACGGGACAATCTGCTAAACCCGCAACTACACTGGGCAAGGCGCCTTCCATTCCAGCAACGACTATTAACACAGCTGCGGACTCGATAACGTGACGGTTATTAAGTAAACGGTGAATACCAGCAACACCAACATCCCATAGTCTCTGGACATGAAACCCACAAAGTTCGGCAGTGACGGCAGCTTCCTCAGCAATTGGTAAATCAGCAGTACCAGCAGAAATTATACCAATAATTCCGTGATGTTTCGGTTCGATTGTGGGGGGAGTAATCGCGCAAATTCTCGCCAGATCAAAATATCGCAGTTCCCTAACTTTTGGCTGCAGCGAGTAATATACATCTGGTGAAATGCGCGTTGCCATAACTACAGCGTTACGTTGCCGCATCACATTCATAATTTGAGCAATTTGTTCGGGGGTTTTGCCTTGTCCCCAAATAACTTCGGGGAAACCTGTTCTTAGTTCACGGTGATGGTCAATTTTTGCAAATTCTCCAACAGGTTCATATGCTAAATCTTTGAGTTTATCGAATGCGGTATCCTTACTCAGACTACCATTCGCAACAGATTCGAGAAGGTCGCGCAAATTTTGATAATTTGTCATTTAATTATTCTTTCAATTTTAACTCGTACTTATTCCATAATGTTCCACCTTGGGCGCCAAGCGCAGAAAATTTCACGTTTTGAATACGGTTTCGGGTTGCTACCAAAGATAATGGAGTAACTAAGTAAATTTCGGGTAAATACTCCTGCGTTATTTGCTGAGTTTTTGCGTAAATTTCCTTACGTTTATTGTCGTCTAATTCTTGTGCTGCTTCGATATACAGGCGCCCAATTTCTTCTTCCCAGTCATTAACTCTTCTGTTAATTAATTGTTCTTGTCCTCGCTGTGTCTTTTGGTTGAAGGAATGGGAGTTACCATCTGGTGTCCATTTGTTTGCTCCATCATTAGGTTCCAACGAACCAGTAAAACCAAGTAAATAACACTCCCAATCAAGATCATTATTTAGTTTATTAACAAGCGTGTTAAAAGAAATAGGATTAGAGTCTACCTTTATACCAATTTTAGCTAAATCTCCCTTGATTTGCGCTGCCATTGTCACACGAGTTTTGTTTTCCACGTTTGTAATCAAAGTAAAACGAACACGATTCCCATCAGCATCAAGCAACTGTTGTTTACTATCATATTTGAATCCGGCATCTAAAAGTAATTTTTTTGCCTTTTCTAAATTGTATTCGTAAACCTTCAAACCCTTCTCAGGTGATAAATAATACGGACTTTGAATATCGATAGGTGAGTTATGTAATTCACCCAAACCCCGCAATACATTATTTAACATTGTCTCACGGTCGATAGCATGAGCAACCGCGCGTCTAAATGCGATATTATTAAACCAGCGTGATTTTACAGGGTTAACTAAAGGTTGTCCATTTTTGCGCTTGCCTGTGTTCAAGTTAAAAGAAATAAAGCTTTTGCTAAAAGCTGCTCCACCATTATATATAGTAAAATTACCGCGTTTTTCTTCTTTCTTGAGCAAAGCAAAGTTTTCTGGAGAAACAATCAACGTATCCAAACCACCCGAACGAAATTGTAGTACTCCAGTATCTGTCGATTCAATAATTTCCCAAATGACTCGTTCAACATAAGGCAACCTATTACCTTGAGTATCTTGGCGCCAGTAATAAGGGTTACGCTTAAATATTAGCCGTTGACTAGGAATATATCTATCAATCAAATAAGCACCATTAACTATCACATCAGATGGGTTAGTGCCAGTACCCCATGTTGATAGAAATAATGGATTACCGTTTTTGTCTTTAGTTATAGTACTTTTATATAAAGCGTGTTTCGGTAAAATTCCTACACCATCAGGAGAACCAGTAGTTGAAAACAAAAACGGTGCAAACGGTTCAGGGAAAATAAACTCTACTCTACGCTGATCAATTTGACGCACTTCGGGGAACGCACGACTCTTACCAATTTTGAGAGTATCTTGCCAACCTGTAGGAATATCTTTGTTAAAAACAATATCTTTATAAGTAAAAACAACATCTTCTGCTGTCAATGGTTGACCATCCGACCACTTCAAATTATCACGTAAAGTAAAAGTCACCCGCTTATTATCCTGAGAGAACTGCCACGACTCAGCTAAAGCAGGCTCAATTTTCCTCGTCATCGCATTAATAGTAGTCAAACCCTCAGCGGTAAACAGAAAGACATTCGGAAATTCTTCGTTGAGAGCAAAATTAAAAGTTTTAGGGTCACTCAACAAAGTAGTAGTCCACTGTGACTGATTACTTTTAGCTCTTAAATTACTAGGATTACAACTAGTAAGTGCAAACTGAAAAAATATGAATAATATACCCGCCAATACCAATGCAACCCAACGGCGCCAATACCGCAAATCGTGAATCATAGCTCGTAGTAAGCGCGGAGCGCGCTTTCTTCTTTGTAAGCCATATATTATACACACATAAAATAATATTTAGCAATCTGCTCACAATTTTTATACTACAAACGGGTAAACTTTGAACTTTTGTCATGAGTCGCGAACGTAAACGCAGTTTTCCCACTTTCTTGTTTTTAAACGTAAACTAGTAGTATAAATTCATTTGAAAATATACTTCGTTCAAAATCATAATCTAGACAAATAATATTTGTGTAAATGTATCAATAAATTCAATAAAAAATTACTACAATAAATGATAAATAAACAGAAACATTAGCATAATTCAATCTTAATACCATACAGATAAAGTTTGGATTGTATAAGTTGCCAATCCCAACATTATTTTGGTAAAAAAATGCCTATCAAAAAAGCAAATATATCATTGTATTTTACGCTGCTATTGTTAGGTATATTTACCTCAACTGCAAGCGCACAAACCGCATCGACAAAAGAAATTAGTCAAGTAAATCAAACAGTTGGCAAGTCAGGAAAACTACTGGCTCAAACTGAAGAAAACGCGACATCAGATACACAGACAATTATATTTAGTCCGCGCGTTGGTGCTGGGTATACTACAGAAGGGTCAGGTTTTAACTCTTACGGTAGTTTTGAAGGCTTTTTCCCTTTAATGCAAACCCCACGATAAGGGTGTTAGTTTTGGTTCGGATGGTGATGCTGTCTTAGGATTAGGTAATGTTTCCAACAACACTGTAACTAATGTCGGTGGTATTGGTATTGCCCTCCGCTCGCGTCAGACTTCCAATACAAATTATGTTGCTGTATTCCGACTTGAAGATTCATTGCTATCAACTAATACAGGTACATTTACTCCTGTATTACCTCTACCTACTGGTGCTAATAGCGTTGGTACTAATAACTTTACCAGCGTACCAGCAGGTAGCTGTGGCGCCGCTTTTGCTCAGTAATTCTACTATTTGATCCCCCAACCCCCTTTTATAAGGGGGCTAAAAGATAAAACATTATTTTTTAGTCAAAAGCACGGACTAATTTTATTTCCTTTTATCGATAGTGATGATAAGGGTAATTCAATTTATGGTCTACAGGTACAAGGAAATTTTTGATTGTTACTTTCAAAGTACTAAACCTAAAAAATATTTAAAAATGTTTATGGTGCGTAACGCTACAAAATCTTCGCTTCGTTGAAATATTGTTATAGCGTTACGCACCCTACGAAGCTTACACCTTGACAGGGCTAGCAATGCCCACCTTACTAACTAGCTTTTGCATCTTTAACTTTCATTTCATAAATGTTCCAGTTAAAGCTTTGGGGAGAAGAAAAAATCGAAGTGTATTTTAAACCTTCCACTTTGTTACGTACTGCAACAAGAGATAAGGAATTAACCAAGTGAATAAATGGTAAATACTCTTGTGCAAGACGCTGTGTTTCGTCGTAAATAGCTTTGCGCTTTGCTTCGTCAGATTCTCTGGCGCCATCAATGTAAAGTTTGTCGATTTTCTTCTCCCAATCAGATACTTCCCATCCTGTAACAGGAGTTTGTCCGCTTTGAGCATTTTGGTTGAAAACGTGGAAGTTTCCTTCGACTGACCAAACGTTATAACCATCATTTGGCTCTATTCCACCAGTAATGGCGCCTAACCAGCATTCCCAATCAAGCGTATTCGATATTTTCTCGCCAATAACACTAAAGTCGAGGAACAGTAAATCGACTTGAATACCCACCTGGGCAAGATTTTGTTTGATTGTAGCTGGAACAGTTGGTCTACCACCAGAGGTTGTCATCATTGAAAAGCGAACTTTATTTCCGTCTGCATCCAAAAGTTGATTTCTGGCATCGTATTTAAATCCAGATTTTACTAAAAGTTGTTTAGCTTTTTCTGGATTGTATTCGTAGCGTTTGAGACCTTCTTGGGGAGACAAGTAATAAGGACTGGGAACGGAAATCGGAGAATCTTGGGTTTCTCCCAAACCACGTAAGTTATTGTTGATTAGAGTTGGACGGTCGATTGCATAAGCTACTGCTTGCCTGAAACCAACATTGTTGAACCACTTCGACTTTATCGGGTCAATAAGGGGTTTACCATTACGAGAACCTTTGTTGAGATTGAATGTTACAAAACCAGTTCCCGAATCTGGGCCTGCATTTTCGATTTTGAAATTAGCTCGTTTTTCTTCGCGTTTAAGCAACTGGAAGCTACCTGGACCAATTTCGAGTAAATCTAATCCTCCAGAACGAAACTGCATTAGCGCAGTATCCGCATTTTCTACGATTTGCCAAACCACACGCTCGATTTGTGGTAAGGGTTTACCTTGAGCATCTTTACGCCAGTAATATGGGTTACGCCGAAATACCAAACGTTGATTAGATGCATAGCTTTCGATAGTATACGGACCATTTACTACAATTTTCTTGGGGTCGGTGTCAGTTCCCCAAGTTGAAAGAAATTCAGGTCTTCCATCACCACGTTTAGTTTCAACTGCTTTACGCAGTGCGTGTTCTGGTATTATGGCTATGCCTGCGGCAACACTACGTAAAAATGGTGAATAAGGTTCAGGTAAAGCAAACTCAACATTTAGCTCATCTATTTTACTAACTTTTGGAAAAGTTTTACTTTTACCAATACGAAGAGCATCTTGAGCATAGGTGGAGATGCTTTTGTTCATGTAAACGTCTTTAAAGGAAAAAACCACATCATCCGCAGTTAATGGTTTTCCATCCGACCATTTCAACCCTGAGCGCAACTTAAAAGTATACTTAAGTTTATCTGGAGAGATTGTCCAAGATTCTGCTAGCGCTGGCTCAATTTCTTTAGTTACTCCATTGGTATTAGCCAGCTGCTCGTAAGTAAAGCTCGAAATATTAGGAGATTCTTGAATTAGCGCGTTGTTAAAGGTTTTTGGGTTAGTTGTTGCCGATACAACTAGTTGCGGAACTTGTGCAGCTTGGGTTTTAAAGTCGCTAGGGTTACAAGCGTTGAGGGTCATAGCTACAAACACCCCAACGAAAGCCAAAATCCAAGTACGTTTATTGAATATTTGGTTTGAAATAATAAAATTCATAAGTTATATTCCTTAGTAATAGGTAGGGTGGGCACTGCCCACCGTACAATTAGTACAAATTAATTATCAATTACTTTTAATTCATATATATTCCATAAGGCGCCACCATAAGCAGAGTACTTAACATTTTGAACTCGATTACGCACAGCCATTAAGGATATGGGATTGAACAAGTAAATGTAAGGTAAGTTTTCAGCAGCAATCCGTTCAGCTTGCCAGTATATTTCTTTACGCTTGTTCTCATCAAGTTCTTGGGCGCCTTCAACATACAACCGAGCGATTTCTTCTTCCCAAGGTTGGATTTCACGTCCTTGGACAGGTGGTTGTCCGGCGGTTGGCGCCTGGTTAAAAGGTCGATATTCACCGTTGACTGCCCAAAAATTTGCAGCACCATTAGGGTCAACCCCACCGCCACCAACTGCACCATAGTGTGCTTCCCAGTCAAAAGAACTACCTAGTTTATCGCCCAAAGTACCAAAATCAATTTGCTGCAAGTCCATTTGTATACCAATTTTCGCCATATCAAGTTTCATTTGCGAAGCGACAATTGCCCCAGTGGGACTTCCTGTTGCAGCAGTTAATATGAAGCGAACACGATTTCCATCTTTATCGAGAAGTTGACCTCTTTCGTTGTATTTAAATCCTGCTTGGAGTAAAAGTTTTTTGGCTTTTTCTGGGTCATAGTTATATACCTTTAAACCTTTTTCAGGAGAAAGGTAAAAAGGACTACCTGAATACGTTGCTGAGTACTGTAACTGTCCTATTCCCCGGAAAGCATTAGTTAGCATAGTGGGGCGGTCAATAGCGTGGGCTATTGCTTGACGAAATTCTTTAGTTCTAAACCAGCGTGACTTAATGGGGTCAATGAAAGGTTTACCATTGCGACTGCCCGTATTTTGATTAAAAGTTACATAAATAGCTATTTGGTCGGGTCCACCTTCATAAATTCTAAAATTTCCGCGCTTTTCTTCTTGTTTCAACAGTGAAAAATTTCTCGGCGCCACTTCAAGCAAATCTAGTCCACCAGAGCGGAACTGCATCAAAGAAGTATCAGGACTTTCAACGATTTGCCACACCATTCGATCAATATAAGGCATCTGCTTACCTTGAGCATCACGGCGCCAGTAGTAAGGATTACGGCGAAATACTACCCTTTCACTAGTTTTGTAGCTGTCCAGCATAAAAGGACCATTTGAAACAATTTTTTTCGGGTCTGTACCTGTACCCCAAGTTGATAAAAACTGAAGGTTTCCGCTTGCGTCTTTTTTATCTAATGTATCTTGTAGCACATGCTGAGGTAGAACCGCTAATCCGCCAATAGTTCGTAATAATGGTGCAAAAGGTTCAGGAGAACTTACCTCAATACGACGATCGTCTAATTTAGTAACACTTGGGAAAACGCGATTTTTACCGATAACTACAACGTCACGAATACTCGTAGGAATACTTTTGTTGAAGTATATTTTGTTAAATGTGAAAACAACATCATCTGCCGTCAGCGGTTTTCCATCTGACCATTTCAAATTTTCCCGTAGAGTAAAGATGATTTTTTGTCCTTCCTCTTTCCATGACTCTGCCAATGCAGGTTCAAGGTCAGCTGTAACACCATTTTCCATCAACATCCCCTCGTATATTGGTGCGAATACGTTTGGAGACTCTTTACTGAGGACGTAGTTGAAGGTTTTAGGTTCTGCTGTAATTGCATATACCAACTGTGGAACCTGTGCAGCCTTAATTTTAAAATCACTTGGGTTGCAACCGTTGAGCGTAAGAGCAATAAATGTTCCCACTAACAATAAAATCCAGCTACGCTTAAATATTTGAGTCAAACTCGCAAAATTCATATACTTTACTCTATGCTTTTAGCCTCGGCGCCGTTATAGCACCGTCAAAATTTATATAAGTATATATACTTAGGATAAATAAATAATTCAGTAGATATACTGTTTGTGGCAATTATCATAACAAATTTTTTGATTTACACGTATAGCGCGTTATCGGCGCCTGACAATCGAAATAACAATTTAGGAGTTTTGCACTTGTAACCAACCTAGGAAATTTGTTGTTTTGCTGAAATATTCAATACCCGCATCTCGCATTAAATTTGTAACTTTTCGTTGACTAAATTCTTGAGTATTAAAACTTAAAAATGCTTTTTTTGTATTAGGATGTAAGCGTGCATGGTGAATAATACATTCTAAGATTATTTTGTCAATCAAATGCTTATCCTCTAAAATACCTCTTTCTACGCTATCCTGAATTGCCGCAATTCCTAAAGGTATTTCTTCTGCGTTATTAGTAAGTTTGTCATAAGCAAATTTAAAGCGGTTTTTAGTGTCATTTATTCTTTCTCGAAAACTAACTCTTGATTGTTGAAGTTGTGCATAAAGTAAACGAGCTTTTTCAGAAGTGACATCTCGCTCTGCTTCATTAATTTGCATGATTATTTTGCTAATAAAATCTTGATTATATTTTTCTTCTTGCTGCAAAGTCATTCGAGCTTCTAAAAAACAAATACTGGGTATGGCTATAGAAATCGTCGATGGTATATTTAACAGTAAATCCTCTGCTTCAGCATCTTGACCTTTAGCTATGCCCATTATTAAATTAGTCTCAACGTATAATATTACGGTCATTAGCTTAACTATAAACGTAAGTGGTTCCACCTTCTATTAATTGTAAAAAACCTATCTCTTGCATTTCTTTTTTGTATGGTGGAGCTTTCGATTTTCGATTTGACGTTAAATCACGTAGCCACCTTTCTATCATTCTAGCAAAACTGTAATATGTGTTACTTTCATGATAATCAGGATAATAACATAAAAGTGCATTTGCTGTATTTAAACTTAGAATGACACCAGATAAATTTTGACCGTCCCAACGAAAAAGCTCAATATTATTCTTATCAGCAAGCATTGCGAAAGGAATTAAATTTTTTGTTGCAAATTTTAAAGTATCAATCAGGTCTAAAAGTGTAAACTCTCTAGTGTCTGCTTCTTGAAAGTCATATGGATGACCCTTTATTTTAGCAACAAGAACCGCACGTTCATCTTTATCTATTGCAACTAAATTCGGAAGCTTTATGTCTTCTATATTTGTTACCAACAGCGTAAAATGCTCCATGTTTGGGAGAACAGGAGGAGTTAGAAGTTTATACTTATGGTATATCCAATCTTGCATAAAATATTATTCGCTAACGATAAGCGTGAGTAGTTCCACCTTCTATTAATTCTAAAAATCCTATCTCTTGCAATTCTTTTACATAGGCTGGTGAATTTGACATCCAATGAGATTTTAAGTCAGATAACCAGGCTTCTATCAAACCTATGAGATAATCATCATACACAACTTTATACTTAAAATTAGGTTCGTAAAGTGAAAGTGCATCTGCTGTATTTAAAATCAAAATAGGTTCAGACAAGCTATGACCATTCCAGCGTATAAACTCAATATTGTCCTTGTCGGCAAGCATCGCAAAAGGAATAATATTTTTTGTAGCAAATTCTAAAATATCAATAAGCCTTGAAAGTGCATATTTTCTTGTATCGGCATTTTTAAAGCTGTATGGATGACCTTTTACTTCGGCAATAAGTATAACATTTTCATCTTTATCTAAAGCAATCAAGTCAGGAAGTTCTACGTCTCTTAAATTTGTTACTAACATCGCTAAGTGTTCCTTACCCTCCATGAAAGTCTCAGAGTAAGTCTCTTTTCGCATCCAGTCGTACATAATCTTAACTACTTTGATTTGTGTAAGTTGGACATTTAACTTATATGTTAAATGAAATCATGACTCTTGTGGGATGGGCATCCTTGCCCGTCCATGTTGAGGGTAGTATTGCAGTTCTATGTTAAGGGCATCTAGTCTTATACTAGTGGCGGGCAAGGATGCCCGCTCCACAAGATAGCTCTACAAGATAGGGAGTTTATTAATTTGCTTGTTCTAATAAAACTACTGCGTAAGCGCAAATTCCTTCTTCGCGTCCAACTGGGCCTAGTTTCTCGTTAGTAGTGGCTTTAATACCTATTTGTGTTGGTTCTAATTGCAACACACTTGATATTTTGTCGCGCATTTTTTCGATGTGAGGTTTTAATTTTGGACGTTCTGCTACTACTACTGAGTCGATATTGCCAATTTTCCAGCCTTTATCTTGTACTAGTTGATTTACTTGGCTTAACAAAACTAAACTATCGGCGCCTGCCCATTTTTGATCTGTTGGTGGAAAGTAATGTCCGATGTCACCCAAAGATAAGGCGCCTAACATCGCGTCCATTATTGCATGAGTTAGTACATCTGCATCACTATGTCCAAGTAAACCGAGTTCGTGATCAATTTGAACGCCACCGAGGATGAGACGGCGCCCAGTAGTTAAGCGGTGGATATCGTAGCCGTTACCAATACGAATAGACATAATGATTTTGGATTTGTCTGCGACAATGAATGGATTTTATTCGTTGTTTTGTTGTTCTTCCCAAGCTTTGAGTAGGTCGGGACGCCTAGCCTTTGTACGTTCGATTTGTTGGGAGAGGCGCCACTTAGCAATTTCCTTATGATTACCACTTAAGAGGACGCTAGGGACTTTCCATCCGCGAAAGTTGGCAGGGCGAGTATATTGAGGGTAGTCGAGGAGATTTTCCTCAAAACTCTCGTATTTGATAGATTCGACTTTGCCAACGGTTCCGGGGAGCAGGCGAGTTACACCATTGATTAATGCCATTGCCGGAATTTCACCACCGGTTAAAATGAAATCTCCAAGGGAAACCTCACGGGTAACAATTTGTTGCACTCGCTCATCGATACCCTCGTAATGTCCGCAGATGACAATAAGTTGGTCGTAGTTGATTGCTAACTCACGTAACAAAGGTTGATTGATAGTTTGTCCTTGAGGACTCATCAATATCACCTCTCTTCGGGGTAGAATCGGCAGCGACTCAACAGCGGCAAAAATCGGTTCGGGCTTCATGAGCATCCCAACACCACCACCGTAAGGTTCGTCATCAACTTTACGATGCTTATCGCTGGTAAAATCGCGCGGGTTAATCAGATTGACTTGGGCAATCTGCTTGGCTAAGGCTTTACCTAATAGTCCTGAGTTAAGAACTGAGGTAAAACAGTCTGGAAACAGCGTAACTATATCAAAGCGCACAGTAATTCGTATTCGAGGACACTATTGTTAAGTTTGAATGTTGATTGCGGATTGAGCGGTGTATGTTGTATAGAACACATCAAATCCTATCGAGTATGTCTAAAAGTGCTGTTAATGGTAGGTTCTCCGGTAACACAAAAGTTTTTCTAATTACTTAATTTATGTTTAAATATTGTCACATCTAGATTTAAATTAATAGATTAACGCTCGTTAACAACTTCGGTGGATGCTTTTGCTACCCCAGAACTAATGTGTGTCAAGACCTGCTTCAATTTAAGCAGTTTTCCCCTCCTCTTCCTTTAACCCTATCAGGGTTCAAGTCAAAGGAGCAGCAAGGAAATGTAATGTTCGCACGCGAACATTGGCAGTGGTATCGAATGGTCATTGCTCAAGCTCGATGTGAACCAGTAGTGTCCTTTTTAGATAAGAAAGCACAAGAGTAAATTTTGCTTGCGTACTTGTTTTATTCACCTGAAGTTGTTGACAGGAGATTACACAATGCGGCAATTAAAAGCTAAATGGCTGGAAATGACGACACCCCAAGCAACTAAAACCGCCGTTCTCGTAATTGGAGGCGCCGAGGATAAAGTTCATGGACGCGAAATACTGCGAACTTTCGTAGCCCGTTCTGGTGCCAACGATGGTTATATTACAATTATTCCATCTGCATCAAGAGAACCCGCGATTATCAGTGGACGCTATGTCCGCATTTTTGAAGAAATGGGTGCCTCAAAAATTGAGGTTTTGGACATTCGCGAACGCGACCAGTGTGAAGACCGCAATTTTAAGGAATCTCTGGAAAACTGTACGGGGGTTTTTTTGACGGGAGGCGACCAACTACGGTTATGCGGTGTTTTATCTGATACTTCGGCAATGGATATAATTCGGCGCCGAGTACGTTCAGGAGAATTAACGCTGGCAGGCACGAGTGCGGGGGCAGCAGTAATGGGACATCACATGATTGCTGGTGGGGGTAGTGGCGAATCTCCTAACCGTTCGTTAGTTGATATGGCTACTGGCTTAGGCTTAATTCCCGAAGTAATAGTTGACCAACATTTCCACAATCGTAATAGAATGGTACGTTTGGTGAGTGCTATTGCGTCGCACCCCGACCGCATTGGCATTGGCATCGACGAAGATACGTGCGCGATGTTTGAACGTGACGGTTGGCTACAAGTCTTAGGAAAAGGCAGCGTTACTATCGTTGATCCTACCGAAGTTACCCACACCAACGAACCCTACGTTGGCGCCACTGAACCGTTAACGATTCATAACATGCGGATGCATATCCTAAGTCATGGTGACAGATATCACCTTTACCAGCGCACTGCCCTACCCGCCAACTACAAAATTTCCAGCTGACGGAATAGTGTGTTAGGGGCTACACTGAGTTGACCGCTAATTACGACGTTGCACGAGAAAAAGTGAGAATAATACGATGTAAGAAGAAAAAACTGTTTCATAAGAACAGTGAAGCGGTCGTTCCAGTAAGAAACTAGAAATTGACTCCGAATCTCCATCTACCTATTCCCATGAGAATCCTCAAAATCCAGACCTTACGCGGTCCCAACTATTGGAGCATTCGACGCCACAAGTTGATTGTCATGCGCCTCGATTTAGAGAACCTTGCCGAGACGCCCTCGAATGAAATCCCCGGTTTTTACGAAGGATTAGTTGAGGCGCTTCCAAGTCTGGAGGGTCACTATTGTTCCCCTGGCTGTCGTGGTGGCTTCTTGATGCGAGTCAAAGAAGGTACAATGATGGGTCACATTATCGAACATGTTGCCCTAGAACTGCAAGAACTAGCCTCTATGCCTGCTGCTTTTGGGCGTACACGTGAAACTGCCACACCAGGAGTCTACCAGGTTGTTTTCGAGTACCAAAACGAGGAAGCAGGACGCTATGCAGGCAGGGCAGCAGTGCGACTGTGCCAAAGTATCGCCGACCGAGGACGCTATCCCAAAGCCGAATTAGAGCAAGATTTACAAGACTTGCGTGATTTTGCCCGTGAAAGTGCGCTTGGTCCCTCAACTGAAGCCATTGTCAAAGAAGCCGAGAAGAAAGGTATCCCCTGGATGGCTCTTGGCGCCCGTTTCTTAATTCAATTGGGCTATGGCGCGAGTGCGAAGCGCATTCAAGCGACCATGACCAACAATACGGGTATTTTGGGAGTGGAGTTAGCGTGTGACAAGGAAGCAACCAAACGTATTTTGGCTTCATCGGGAATTCCCGTTCCCAAAGGTACTGTCATCAACTTCCTTGATGATTTGGAAGAAGCTATTGAGTTTGTTGGTGGCTATCCAATTGTTCTTAAACCTTTAGACGGGAATCACGGACGCGGGATCACAATTGATATTCGCAGTTGGGACGAAGCTGAATCTGCCTATGATGCCGCGCGTCAAGTGTCTCGCTCAGTAATCGTTGAAAAATATTACGTTGGGCGTGACCACCGTGTACTAGTGGTAGACGGCAAAGTTGTAGCGGTTGCAGAACGTGTACCCGCACACGTTGTCGGTGATGGCAAATCAACAATTTCCGAACTAATAGAACAAACAAACAATGACCCTAACCGTGGTGAGGGACACGACAAAGTACTTACAAAAATAGAATTAGACCGCACAAGCTATCAATTGCTTGAACGTCAAGGTCTTACTTTAAATAGTGTTCTACCTAAAGATAGAATTTGTTATTTACGTGCTACAGCTAATTTGAGTACTGGGGGTATAGCAGTTGACCGAACTGATGAAATTCACCCAGAGAATATTTGGATAGCGCAGCGCGTTGTTAAAGCCATTGGCTTAGACGTAGCTGGTATAGATGTTGTCACTTCGGATATTAGCCGTCCTTTGCGCGAAACCGAAGGTGTAATTGTTGAGGTTAACGCTGCTCCTGGTTTCCGGATGCACATTGCTCCTTCGCACGGTACACCCCGTAACGTTGCAGGCGCCGTGGTAGATATGCTGTTTAAAAATGAACAAGCAAGTCGCGTCCCTATTCTCAGCGTCACAGGTACAAACGGCAAAACTACTACCACCCGCTTACTAGCGCATATCTTCCGCCAAACAGGAAAAGTAATTGGGTATACAACTACAGATGGAACGTATATCGGTGATTACTTAGTTGAATCAGGTGATAATACAGGACCTCAAAGCGCACAACTGATTTTACAAGACGCAACAGTACAAGTTGCTGTGTTAGAAACAGCGCGCGGAGGTATCCTTCGTTCTGGTTTAGCGTTTGAAGCTTCTAATGTGGGAGTAGTATTGAATGTTGCCGCCGACCACTTAGGTTTAGGTGATATAGATACTATCGATCAACTTGGACACCTAAAAAGCGTAGTAGCCGAAGCTATATATCCAGATGGTTATGCAGTTCTTAACGCTGATGACCCACGAGTCGCAGCAATGGCTGAAAAAACCAAGGCGAACATTGCTTACTTTACAATGAAGCCTGACTCGCAACTTGTGCGTGAGCATATCCAAAAGGGTGGAGTTGCAGCGCTATATGAGAACGGTTATATTTCGATATTAAAAGGTGACTGGACACACCGAATTGAGAAAGTCGAAAATATTCCTCTCACAATGGGTGGACGGGCGCCGTTTATGATTGCGAATGCGTTAGCAGCATCATTAGCGGCATTTGTACAAAACGTTAGTATCGAGCAAATTCGGGCAGGGTTAACGACATTCCGCGCGTCGGTAAGTCAAACACCAGGACGGATGAACTTATTTAACTTGGGTAACTACCATGCGCTCGTAGACTACGCTCACAACCCTCACAGTTATGAAGCGTTAGGTTCATTTGTTCGTAACTGGACAACAGGACAGCGAATAGGTGTAGTTGGAGGCCCTGGAGATCGACGCGACGAAGATTTTGTCATGCTCGGTAAACTTTCCGCTGACATTTTCGACCGAGTAATTATTAAAGAAGACGACGACACGCGCGGGCGCCAACGTGGTTCTGCGGCTGAGTTAATCTTGAAAGGTATCAAGCAAGTTAAACCTAACTTTACGATAGAAACCGTACTTGACGAAACTCAAGCAATTAACAAAGCACTCGACGCGGCACCAGACAATAGCTTAGTGGTAATTTTGCCCGAAAGCGTCAGTCGCGCAATTCAATTAATTAGAGCGCGCGGTGTTGTTAAAGAAGAAACACAACAAACTCAACCTACAACCGTTAGTGACTCCTCACAAGTAGGCGTCTCCTCTACAGTTGTAAATCGATTGTAGGAAAATCTCGTTGTAAGCACTTAAGTACTTCTCCCTTAAGAATTTACAACGAGCTTTTTCTACTTCTTCTCATCATCAATATCATCATCCTGAGTTGGCGCCTCCGAATTAGGATTATTCAACTCATTTTTAAACCCCCGTAGAGTTTTACCAAGCGCACTACCCAGTTCAGGAATTTTTTTCGGTCCAAACACCAATAGGGCAACAAAACCAATCACCGCCACTTCCGTCCATCCCAATCCAAACATAAGTACTACCTACAAAAATCTTCCTTAAATAACTATAATTGATCCCCCCAACCCCCCTTAGTAAGGGGGGCTATAAATTTTATTATTTTTCTGGTGGAACTTCTTGTGGAATGGGCATCCTTGCCCGTTCCGTCTTGCCTGTACACTGGATATAATTTTTTTACCACAGAGACACAGAGTTCATCTAAGGAGGGTATTAACAAGTAATATTTTTTACACAAATATATAAAATTTATTTTCATACTCTTCATTGATACTCATTTTCCTCTTCATATATTGGTCTATCAAGAGCCGAACTAAGCAATTCGGCTAACCAATTGATTTCGGCTTTATTTAAATGATTTGTATTGCTAATCAAACATTTACTAACGCCTAAATAAATTGATATTTTTTGAACATCTTTAGAATGCTTAGTCAGTATTATACTGTGTTTTACTGCGTAATAAACAATTACTTTTAATTATTCTTCATTTGGAATGTAATATACCCCATCTTCTCCTGTTAATTAATATGCTTTCGAGAATAACAGAATATAATTTGCATGATAAAATTGATAGTAGATGACCTGTAGGTCATGATATATTCTAAATTAACAGTCTAGAATGAGCAAGCTTGAAACCTAGTTAAAAAAGATTAAATCAATATGAAAATTAAGGCAGTTATTTGGCAAGAAGATGATGTATGGTGTGGTTCTGTACCTGCTTTACCCGGATGCCATACTTGGGGCAATAGTTATGAACATTTATTAGAAATGCTACAGGATGCTATTACTGGTTGGCTAGAAGTTGCTAGTGAGCAAGAGGAAATAGAACCAGAAAAACAGGTGGTTGAATTATCTCTATGAAAGCAATTTCTGGCAAGACACTGTGCAAAATAGTTGAGCGAAATGGTTGGGTGCTAAAGCGGATTACTGGCAGTCATCATATTTATACAAAAGGAGGGTTTATCTTATCTATCCCTGTTCATAGCAATAGAGATTTGCCAACAGGTACTTTGAAAAGCATTATGAATGATGCAGGGTTGACGGAAGAAGATTTATAATCTTTTGAGCTATTCAAACTCGGCGCCGCTATCAACTTTAATCATTCAAAAGATTCCTTATTAAACGATTAATTTTACGATTCCTCGCAACTACAAGCCAAGTTTGTTCTGTCTCAAATAAACCTGGCGTAGTTAGTTTTACTTCTTTTGGCTCTAAAGTTCTGTCCATGCGTCATCTGACAATGAAAATCAAGGTAGTTATTTCGCAAGAGGATGATGCATGGTGTGGTTCTGTTCCTGCTTTACCTGGATGCCATACTTGGGGCAATAGTTATGAGCATTTATTAGAAATGTTACAAGATGTTATTTCTGGCTGGTTAGAAGTAAAGAGCGAGCAAGAAACTTAACATTCGTTGTAGAAGTGTCAGCTATAAATTACTAATTATTTTACATAAATAATGTGGAGGCGGGTATAATCCAGGCGCCTCCACGTGTATATACTATTGCGATTAATGTAAATTTAATCACTTACACTTAAATTTTACTCTTGTGACTCTTCGCTACTGTCCGGCTCGGTTTGTTCTGCTTCAGGTTCAGGTTCTGCTTGGGCTACAGGTCTAACTGGTTTAGGCCCACGTGCTAATGCAGGACTAACTGGTGGTCGTGAATCATCCCCTTTCCTACCTTTACCTGATGAGCGTTTGTTGCCACGGTCGTTACGGTCATTACGGTCATTACGGTCGTTGCTGTCATTACGCTTTGAACTTCTAGGAGTTGATTCACGACGAGCCTCAAAATCTGAATCCTCTGAATCTTCATCTTTAGTAGTTCTCAGTTTAGGTATAGGTGCAGGTACAGGTGCAGCTGAAGGCTGGGGTTGCTCTTCTGTTTGAGTTTCAGCCTGAGTCTGAGTCTGAGCCTGTTCCTGTGCCTGACGTTCAGATTTCTTGATTGGACGTTCTACCATTGTTAATTTATATTAATGTAATTGTATGATACCGCGCTTTAATGATATGTAAACTCGCAGCATCACTTCCAGATGAAATAGCATCACTACGAGTTTACAAGGAGTAATGTCAAAACAACATGTGCTTTTTCCAATAGTTTCTGCGATTTTTTAATTATTAAATGTTAAAGGTTAATATTTTGATGTTACGTTTTAAACTTAGGTTTAGATGTATGAACGTTACCAACACCCATCACTCGTTATCGTAGCTTTGAAAGTCAGCTACAGTTTTTATCGTGCGAGACCTACTTTTACTTTGCTTATTTGATTTATTAAGTACAAATGTGATTTATTTTACTACATAAGCACCGAAATAAGAATGATTATATTTAATTTACATTTATTTACGTTTTAAGTTTGAAATAATCTGAAATACCTCTCTAGGAAACTGTAGTTAAAGCTACAAAATAATTAGGTAGATTATGATTCATCATATTTCGATTTCAGCTAGCAACCCTGAACGCACGGCACAAGTTTTAGCTGAGGTCATGAAAGCACAGGTTAGCCCGTTTCCACCCCATCCAGGTAGTTATTTCGTTCTACCAAAAGATAATTATGGAACGGGAATTGAAGTTTATCCCTTGGGCTCTGAGCTTTTACCGGGTGAAGGAAGTTCATCATGTCGTTTTGTAATGAACGATAACGCTTCTCAATTTACCGCTACCCATGCAGCAATTTCTGTACCTACCAGTACTGAAGAAATTGAGCAGATTGCAGAACGCGAAGGATGGCGTGCAGTACGTTGTAATAGAGATTCTTTTTTTGATGTGATCGAGTTTTGGGTAGAAAATCGACTAATGATCGAATTTTTGACACCAGAAATGGCATCTCAATATTTATCGTTCATAACAAATCCAGAAATAATCAAGTCATTTATGGAGGCGCCTGCACTAGCATAAGTGGTATTGATTTAAGATGAGCCATGTAACGGCTTGCCTTTGATTAATCCAAAACCCTTATGAAATATAACCAACTGGGTGACAGCAACCTCAAAGTTTCTGAAATTTGCCTTGGCACAATGACCTTTGGGCAGCAGAACACGTTAGAAGAAGCGCATCAGCAGTTAGACGAAGCTGTTTCATCTTACGGTGTCAACTTCATCGATACTGCTGAGATGTACCCAGTTCCACCTCGGAAAGAAACTTACGGTAAGACAGAAACCTATATTGGGGAGTGGTTAAAAAATCAGCAACGTGACAAACTCGTTATTGCTACAAAAATGGTCGGCATCGGACGACGTTTTAAGTGGGTGCGCGATGGTAAACTTGGTGTAGACCGTAAAAATATTACCGAGGCAATTGAAGCTAGTCTTAAAAGGCTACAAACTGATTACATCGACCTTTATCAAATTCACTGGCCTGACCGTTATGTTCCCACATTCGGGCAAACTGTCTTTGATTATAAACAAGAACGCGCGACAACCCCAATTGTTGAACAGCTAGAAGTCTTCGCGGAAATGATTAAACAAGGTAAAATACGTTCTGTCGGTTTGAGTAACGAAACGCCGTGGGGAGTATGCGAGTTTAGTCATATAGCCAAGCAACTGAATTTACCCAAAGTAATTTCAATACAAAACGCCTATAATTTGATCAATCGTGTGTTTGACTCAGCACTAGCCGAAGCATGTTATCGCGAAAATATTGGATTACTTGCATATAGTCCCCTTGGTTTTGGCATGTTATCGGGTAAATATATAAATAGCAAACCTGAAAAATCTCGTCTTGCCTTATTTGAAGGTTTTGGACAGCGCTATATAAAACCAAATGTCAAAGAAGCGGTAAGAGAATATATAAAGATAGC
The DNA here is from genome assembly GCF_059640475.1 of Calothrix sp. CBUCES-K 9914. Lineage (NCBI taxonomy): Bacteria > Bacillati > Cyanobacteriota > Cyanophyceae > Nostocales > Calotrichaceae > Calothrix > Calothrix sp. CBUCES-K 9914. The sequence continues at coordinate 9,412 of NZ_JBXXZH010000073.1, read as the reverse complement.
CAAAAAATATAACTTAACTCCAGTCAACTTAGCATTAGCTTTTGTACGTAGTCGCTGGTTTGTTAGCAGTACTATTGTAGGCGCCACTACATTAAAACAGCTTCAAGAAAATCTAGCAAGCGTCGATACTAATTTAACTCCAGAAATCTTAGCAGAAATCGATGCCATTCATACTCGTTTCCCAAATCCGGCGCCGTAACTATAGCATAGGCGTCAAAAGCCTGTGCTTTAAGTGTCCTGTTAAATTAATTTATAATGTAAAGATAATTACCACAGAGACACAGAGTACATAGAGAGGGGTTATGTGGAGATTAAAATTGGCACCCTAGTTACACACTCATAAATTTAATGTGATGCTAATGAACTAATAACAGCCCACTTTGAAACAGGCTTTCAACAGTTTCTTTATCTCTAAGGACTACACCTAACTCGTCCCTATAAGTTAAACTAGGGTCAGCTCTAAAGGATAAAAAGTTAAAGCTTGTTATTACGCCAAACTTATTATCACAAACTATAGTTTTACGGTGAGTATTATTAACTTTTTTAAAAATGAAGTTTTGGTATTTATTAGCTAAATCTTCCAGTTTTTTTACTGCCGCAGTATCATTTTGTTGACCCACGCCAAATTTTTGCTTGATACCATACAAAATATGAACTTCAATTTTTTTAGCTAAAGCAGCTTCTAACAATGGCAAAAACTCATGATCAATTACATTAGCACGTATCCACGGTGAAACTATCATTACTCTTGTTTTAGCTTCTTTCAAAGCTTTAAATAAATAGTCTCTATGCTCAGATGTATGAATGATTTCTGAAATTTTACTTTGTGTTTTAATTTCATTTAGCTCTTGTGTTAAAACTTTCCGTTGTTCATTTATTGACTGACTTGCGCTTTCAGGGAACGATTCCGTATCGCTCAATACGCTGATTTTTGTGCTAAGTTTTTCAACACTGTTAATAGTTTTTTTACTTATACCTTTTATCAGTAAAGTGTCTACTTCAATTTCTACTTTTTGCTCATCTGTATTTGTATCATATTCGAGAATATTGTTAAGCACCTTTTTCCCTTGAGCGTAAAGTTGTTCTATAGACTTTTTATAAGTTATATCAATGTTACCTCTTGAAAAAGTCTCGTATTCAACTTCGCTGTCATCTGGAGTACTTTTATAAAAAACAATAATAATTTCATGTAATTTTTTGTAAACTTTTTCGATGTTATTAACTTGAATCAACTGAAGCTTACTTGAATTATCAAACTTTTTAAGACTCTTTTCTATTTCTTCGTAGTAATCAACAACATCTTCTACTCGTCCTTTTCTTGGTTTAGCAAAAATTGCTGTCAGGCAATTTGAATTACCTTTCTTTATCGAGTTATATTGAAAATAATCATGAAATTTGCCATTTAAGGCATCAATATGAAAAGTTTTTGTTTCCGAAGATAAATCTAATACTGTTTGTGTTTCAAGAGTATCTAATCCCAATTCTGTAACTTTTAAACTTTCTTGTTTTGCTACTAATCCTTTTGATATCAATCCTGATAATACAATTTCTACAAAATGCTCATCAACTCCTAAAAACTTAGCAATCATACTTTTTTCGTTTAAATTGAGTGTAAGGCATTTTAATACAAACTCTTCCTGTAGTTCTAAGTTTCTGTTTGATGAGTAAGTTAAATCAAGCATTACCGTATAAAATGGATAGCCAACCTCTTTATAATCAATAGCAATGGCTTCGGGCTTTGAATGATATTTTCTAATTTTTTTCTCAAAATCTGCTAACGGATTGTTCATAAGTTAAAATTCTGTGTGTAACTATGTAAAATTTAACCAATAAGTAGATGAAGTAGAGAAACAAAAATTACTTTTCTACGGAATAAAATCTTTGGAAACAAGCCTTGAACAACCGTTTGACTGACTATCAATGTATTCAATTAATGGTTTGAAGGGATTCTGTATACCAAGTGGAGTTCTACCTTCATACGCCATTAAATCATTACCGACTATAATTAATAACTGTTTCGCACGAGATAATGCCACGTTTAATCGTCTATAGTCAGATGTAAATCCTAATTTCCTTTTTTTATTGCTTCTTACTAAGTCGTATATGATGATGTCGCATTCTCCACCTTGAAAAGCATCAACAGTATGTACTTCAATGTTTAAATTTTTCCAAAGATTTTTGTCTTTAGGAGCAATGGCTGCTTCAAGGGCGCCTATCTGGGAGCTATAACCAGCTATAACACCTACCTCTTGCGTTAAATTATTAGATTCACAGTCGGATTCAATTTTATCTAAAATATTTTTAATTAATTCGGCTTCGTAGCGGTTACTATAACTGCTGCCGTTTTCTCTTTCTTGCGCTTTTTCGGGTGCGTCACTTGTTGATATCCAATAAACTCTTTTATCGAATATAGTTAATTTATGCTGTTTGTTATCTAAGTCAACGCGCTCACTAGAAATAATTTCTTCATAAAATAGCTTGCTTATCAGATTTCCAATATCAGGATGCATTCGATACTGATAGTTGAGTGTTAATTTGTTAGTTTTAGGAAGATTCTCGTAAAGATATTCAAACAAACTTGTTTCCAAAACTTTCCTTTCAATTTCTTGCTCGTTTAATACTCGGTCTTGCAACTCTTTATCAATAATTGGTGGTAACTGTTTATGGTCGCCGACTAATATGATTTTCTTGCCTTTTGACATTGGGACAAATGTTTCTGGTCCAGTAGAACGTCCTGCTTCGTCAATAATAACCCAATCGAATGTCAAATCTTGTTTGAGATTGGCGACACCTAAACAAGTGGCACCTATTACATTAACTCCATCCATAAAAATAGGTACTAAATCTACTTGCTTACGCCTCAGCCTATCGTTCCAATCTTCTTTAAGTTTTTTAAGCTTTAAAAAGTTTTCGTAGTTTTGATTACTATCACCTAATATATCTCGTAATCTTTCATACTCTTCATTGATCCATTGCGAAAGTAGCTTTTGGTAAGGATACTCCATAGCAAATTTTTCAACGTATTTTTTAATACAGCCTAATATTTTTTCCTCTAATAATAATTTATCATATATCATCTCACAAACATTATCGGCAACTTGCTGAGATGATGTATTAACTTGAGATATGACTAAATCGGAATTAAAGCCATTCGCAGCTTGGCTAATCTGTTCGACTAAATGCCGTAGTTGCTGACTCATTTCCTTGAATGACTCTATCTCAGATATTTTTTTTACTCCCAACAATACTTCACTGTTTTGCTGCTCATAATCTTCCCAGTAAAATAATGAATTAGTTCGTATCGATTCTTGCCAGTTTATAATTGCTTTTTCAATTTCAAATTGCTTGGCATATGACTCAATTTTTTCTTCTCTTCCTATCCGTAATATTTTAATAGGTTTTTGATTAACTTGAAGATTTGAGAGCTTTTTTAAAACGTTATCAACAGCTATATTAGATTGAGAAGAAATTAAAATTTTATTACTAGGGTATCTTTTAATTATTTGTAAAATAATCTCAGTAATTACAGAAGTTTTACCAGTACCTGGCGGACCTTGAATTAAAAATATGTCTTCAGTTGCTAATGCTTTGCATATAGCATCCTTCTGTGAATTGTCTAAGTTTTTATTAAAAAGCTCGCTATTATTTATTGATAAAGGCTCGATTGCTTGTACATTGGCAGGGTCAGCAATAACTTTGCTCAAAGATGTATTTTCTGAGTCTCCATATCTAATAGCCCTTAATGCTTTACGTCTACGTTCAATTTCGGATTCGTGTACTTTTAAATCAGTCTCGATTTTGCCAGGTTCTACTATTGATTCAAATATATCAGGGTTGTAAAAATCTCCGATACTTACATGCAATTGTTCAACTAACTCTCCATTGTTTGATGTTTTTCCATCAATGATTTTGCCAACAGACCATTGATCTTCGCGATAAGGTGGTTTTTGTTTTTTAATAGAAATAGTTACAGGTAATGGAGGAGTAGTTATACTTTCATATGTCTCTAAATTAATGGTATTTTTTAATGTGATAATTAATAGTTGCTTTTCATTATCATACTTAGCTGTTGTGTAAGCAAAACTTTGCTTTCTTTCTTCAATTATCTTTTTTTCTACATCTATAACGCTTTGCCATCTAGTAAACGTTGCATCTACTCCCTTATTGATTTGTATTTCATTGTTAATCTGTTGCTCTTGCTGCAAAATTTTATTTACTAAGTCACTTAAATTATCTCCTTTCCTAGGATTACCAGCTACCTCTACAACTGGGTCAATTTTTACTGCAAGCCCATTTTCAAATAATCTTTCTGCTTCTTGAGGATTGACAAAACTGACTTCATCATATAAAACAATTTCTTTAGGGCTATCTGAGTTAATAAAACCACGATAAGTATAAGATGTGGTATCTATACCAATTTGGACAGTAAGTCTGTTTGGATGTTCTTCCTTACCTTTAATTTTAATTATATGTATAGTGCCTGAATTACTTTTGAGTTTTGATTCTACATCCCTTTTGATTCTCAAAGGTTGTCCATCAAAGTTATTTAAGCTTGATATTTTGCTTTTGAGTCCAGAAGTCAAAGAGAATATAATAGATAATTTATCAGATAAATTATCTTTGACATCACCAAGAGCTTTTCTAATATTATCAATTTTTGGCCGATCACGAACATCACTAGTGGCTTGCTTTAGCACATCAACTAAAGATGCTCCCAAAATTTCAATAGAATTTAAACTATTAAAAGCAGAGCTATAGAGAATCTCCTTATTACACTGGCTTCTAAAATCATCTCTAGCTTCATCCGTAGATAGTAAGTATAAAAAAGTCATTCCTAAAGAAAATATGTCAGATTCTCTGGAAACTCCTTTTAACTGAATTTGCTCAGGCGCCGCAAATAATGGAGTATAGTAGCTTCTTATAGTATTAGTTAAAATAGTAGTTGTAATAATAGAGATACCAAAATCCAGAATTTTAGCTACTGGTTGTTCATCGTCATCAATAACCATGATATTCTCTGGCTTGATATCCCGATGAATTACATCTTTAGAGTGAGCATGGCTAACAGCGTCAATAATTTGTAAAAATAAATTTATTTTCGTTTTTAAGTCTACTCCACGGCGAAAATAATCTTTGATGTTTTCACCATCTAAATACTCTAAAGCTAAATAAACAAGATTAAGACTAGTATCATAACCGCCATCAATAAACTTAACGATACTTGGATGATTTAAACGTTTGAGAGTTTGAGTTTCTCTGTCTAGTAATTTCAGTGCATTACTATCATCAGTGGAAATAGTCTTAATAGCATATAAATTTGTACTTGAAGAAGTTTTCTTTGCGAGATATACAGTTGCGCTTCCTCCCCGTCCAATTTCGCTTCTTATAATATACTTCCCACCAACTATCTCGTTAATTATTCCAGAAGACATATATCAACCTTTGGATTTAACCTTTCCTTATTTAGTAGCACAAATTAACTAGTAGCAACTTAATAACATACTAATTTAGTTTTAACTTAGTTTTTTTTAAACTGCTAGTGTGAAAATATACGGAAGAGACTTGATGGTGTATTAGTGCATCCACGTAGATAAAACGGGTAAACCTTAAATAAAGAGGTTTTCTCGTTATAAATACTCCTGAGTATAACTCTAGAATGAGCATCAATAAATGTTTCGGCTAAAATAAGGCTATTTTTTCTCGAAATTTATGGATAGTGTTATTTATTTGATTTGCCAGAGAATAATAGTAGGTTTATTTATAGAAAGATTCTCAATAACTCTGTTTATTAATCTAAAATCTAAAACACTGGTATAGTGCGATCAGGCCATTAAATTGTAATAATTTTCAAATTTGTTGTGGCATCACACACCCTACGGTACTGTTGCTGCGTCTACTACAACAATCCCTTCTGATGCATAACGAGTAAAATCTCTTGCATTAAATGTTAAAATATGCGTTACACTGTTAGCTTTCATACAAGCTACGATACGAGCATCATGTACTTGAACACCCGATACGCCAAACGTTGCCACAAGTCAGCGCCATTCAGGGTAAACAGCAAGTGAATCTGGTATTAATGGAAACAAAAGTTCTATTAGTAGTAGCATTTGTTCTGCATCTTTTGGTGTCAAGCCTAACCCATTTTTTGCTGTAGGTCTTGTGGCTACATTCCACAATTCTATACAGTTTTGAGGTGTCGTTATTAATTCATCATGATTAGCTCTAAGTTTTTTTCTAGCAGTGCGTATAACTAAATTTAGTGAACTACTACGGTCTACAAAGCGTAGTAAAAAGTTTGTGTCAACAAGATATATCACAATTAGGGATGATCCTCGTAGATGCTTTCACGACTTACAGCATAATCGGAAAGTGTTGGTATTGATCCATTACGCTGTTCAATCTGATCAAGAAAACTATCTAAGTCAGCTTCTAACTTGTCTTCATCTTCAAACTTATTACCGTTGCTGGTTTTACTTAATAACGCTTCTACTGTAGGCGCCAATGCATCAGCTAGCAGTTGTCGAACACCAGATGCATCTTGACGTGCGATACTTTCTTGAAGCTTTTGTTCTAATTCGGGTGTTAATTGCAGTGTTATGGTAGTCATTTTTATCAAATGAGGATTAATGAGCGTTTTGTTATTATATTTAGACTAACATCACAAAAATCTCTTACTCTGTACAGACGCGATATATCGCGTCTCTACATGTTTCTGTGGTTAAAAATCTCTTGGCAAAGCTTCGCGCGCTTGTAGCCACTCTTTTGGTATAGCATCGGCGCCTACAGAACATGCTACAATTCCACCAACAATTGCACAAGTTGTATCTCTATCCCCTAACCCTCTGACAGTAGTCCAAAGTGCCTCTGTATAATTATTGAGGTGTTGTGCAGCACACCACAAAGCAAAAGGTACTGTATCTTGTGCTGAAACTTTAGTACCATTACCAAGAATTGCAGCAGCATTTTCTACAGATATATTCTGACTCAATTGAGCCGCGCGCTGAATTTTAGATTTGACTTCGCTCTCAGGAGTGTAATTAATAATTTGGTTAAAAAACTGCTGTTTTGTAGGTATATTAGAAGCAATACCAGCACCTACTGCAACTGCTACCGCACCAGCTATAGCTTCGGGGTGTGCGTGAGTAATTTCTGCGCTTTTGATTGCTTGCTCAACTAACAAATTTATATCATACGCAAAGTACGCTCCTAAAGGCGCCACTCGCATTGCAGCACCATTACCATATGAACCTTGTCCATCAAATAAACTTGTAGCTAACTGGCGCCAGTCTTCTTTATAATCACGAATATCTGTAAGTAAACGATTCATTGCAGGTCCATAACCACGTTCTACATCATAAAGTTCGGCAAAGCTTTTTGCTAACTCATCTTGATTAATTTCTTGGTATTGCTGCAATATATAAACAATTGATAATGCCATTTGAGTATCATCGGTGTAATTCCACACCCCACTTGGCAACGCGCGTAAATTGATTAAATTATCTGCTACATCCGGATGCACAAAGAATTTTTCCCCAAAAGCATCCCCAACTGATAAACCTTGTAATGAAATTATCGCGCGGGTCAAACACGCTTCTTTGGTAGATTCCATAATTAATTATATAAATACTTCCCAAGTTTTAAATGTAGTACCTAACAACTGGTCTAAATTAGCCAAAGCATTCAAATATCTCAGACTTACTTCTACTTCCTTATTTTGCACGACTGCCAATTCATTTATTCTACCAGTCAACTCCGATTCAGAACCTTTGCCAAGTTTATACTTTTCTTCTTCCACACTAAGTTGCTGTTCTAATAATTTGACAGTTTGTCTGGCGCCTTCTACCTGTGAGTAAATAGAATTAATATAGTATATACTGTTTTTCAGTTGCGTATCTAATTGAAATGTTGCATTTTTAAGTGTCTCAGCTTTTACTTGTTTGTCTTTATCCACAAGTTGACTTATTTCAAAGCTAAACCTATTACGCAAATAATTTGGTTGATAAGCAAGTGCGATTTTTCGTAAATTCTCTAATTCTAAAGATACTGGTTGAATAACAGGAATTTCACTCGCTGTTATTTGTTTATTATCTATTTCTAAAATAGACGCTAATTCTAAACGTCTAGCTTTTACTTCATTTTCGGCAACTAATACAGGAATACAATATTTTCCTACTGCCGTACTCTTTAACCTTTCAGCATTATTCAATGATAATTCAGCTATTTTTACTTTCGCTTGCGCTTGAAGTAATTTATTGTACGTCAAAACTACATTTGTAATTTTGCTGTTCAATGCGTTTCTTGAGTCTTGCCTATTAATCAGTTCATTTAAACGCGCGATTTTTTTATCTACATCTAAAGTTAAAGATAATTTTATATCTAATTGCTTAGATTGATTAATATTACTTACATTATTCCATTTGTACGTTGGTTTTAATATATTTGATTGTGTTTTAATATTTACTAAGTAAGCTTTTTTCTCGGCATCCTTAGCTAAAGCCAAATATACAGCATCTCCAAGTCTAATTGAAATTTTTTGAACTGAATTTGAAGGAGCTATATTATTTTGACGAGGTAAGGAAACAGATGGTGACGATGGACTATAAAGTTCGTATGTACCTGGAAATATTCCAGAATGAATGGTTTGAGTTTTTACTGTAGGAGGATTTACTTGTTGTATTGTTGGTATATCAGTTTTATTTGTATTCAACGAAGCTAATTTGTCTAATTTATAGGGCTTTATATCAGAACTGATATAAGGATAATCGTCTTCTTGTGCATTTAAATTGTGAAAAGGGTTAGGGGGTAAACAAGCAAATACCTGACATTGTTGACTTTCCCCACTGGGAACAGGAAGTAGTTTTAGTTGAAAGTTAGGTTGATCAAACTTTGCCGATATCCCTGGTTCATATATTTTAATAGATAAATTAAATGGTTCTTTGGCAGGTTGACTTGTTTTTTGAGTAGATCGTGAAGGTTGACTAGGTACAATTGCTTGTATAGTACCAACAGTTGCAACAACAAAGGCGATACTATTTAAACTCAAGTACCATATTGAAGTGAGCGAATATTGTTGTTTCATTTCCCCTCCTTCTTCCTTTACACCTTTCCCTCTTCTCTAACTTCCTTCAATACATCATCTATTGGACAATCTTTGTCATCAAAACTTAACGAAACTTCATATCGAGATAATGGGAAGGGTTCTAAGAGTTTGCCTTTTTCGTGACTTTCGAGGCGCCACCAAAGCGTTTGAACGGCGAGTTGTCTGGTATTATCGAATTCAAAGGTGATTTCGGCAAGATTGTTAACACCGACGACTTCTTTACCATGTCCCCATATTCCTTTGTATTCATGATGGTTTTTTGCCATCGCTAAATACTCATTTAAAGGTTTTACGCGGTCTTGTCGAGGT